>JAHEEV010000020.1:0-18512 GCA_024640505.1 Halieaceae bacterium | reverse complement strand
CTGGGTACCATCGCCGCCACCTTTGCACCCAAGTGGTACCAGGTGATGCCCGGGCTCGATCTGACCTTACCCATCAATATTTCCTACAACTACATGGGAGAAGTTGCGCCGCAGATCTTCGGCGGCACCAAGAACTATGGCAGCGGCGCCGTGACCCTGCGTGCGGACTACAAGCAGGTGTGGCAGGCAGATCTTCGCTACGCCTACAGCTTCGGACCACGCGACGAGGGCCTTGCGGGCAATACGATAGACCGGGACAACATCAGCCTGACCATCAAGCGTACTTTCTAATTCGACAGCAGCATACAGATAACAGAGGAATGACAGCATGAAACTCAAGACGATGATAGCGGCCCTCGCGGTCGGACTGTGTACCACCACGACACTGCAGGCGGCCGTCAGCGAACAGGAAGCTGCGCGACTGGGCGCGGACCTGACCCCGACGGGCGCTGAACAGGCCGGCAACGCCGATGGCTCGATTCCACCTTGGACCGGCGGCGGTGTTCAGAACGCGCCGGCAAACGCCGACCCGGACAAGGGGATGTACACCAATCCCTTTGCGGAGGACGGGATTCTATACACCGTCACCAGGGCGAATATGGCCGATTACGCCGATCTCCTGTCCGACGGCCAGAAAACCCTGCTGGAGAAGTTCGGGGACGACGGCTACGTCATCAACGTATACCCCAGCCGGCGCACCTTTGCGGCGCCCCAGTGGTATTACGACGGCTCCAGGGCCAACGCGACCAGCGCGACGCTGGAAGACGATGGACAGCGTATCGCCAACAACGTACCGGGTGTGCCTTTCCCGATACCCCAGACCGGGCTGGAAGCCCTGTGGAACCACATGATCCGCTGGCTTGGCTATGAATGGTCATACCTGGCGGAGTCCTACTATGTGGATGCCAACGGGGAACCCATCCTGGCGTCCAACGCCCGCAACCTGTGGGAATTCCCGATGTTCATGCCGTTTTCCAAACCGGACCGTGATTACAAGACCAAGGATGTACGGTGGGGTTACCTGCGCTCCGATTTCGAGGCGCCGGCACGCCGTGCGGGGGAGATCCTGTTGGTGCACGAGCCCGGTGCGGACTATACCGCCGGCAAGGGCCGCGCCGCGTGGCAGTACCTTCTGGGCCAGCGCCGCGTGCGCAAGGCACCCGCGGTATCCTTCGACACGCCTCGTCCCGCCTCTGCAGGGACCTCGACCTATGACGACGCTTACCTCTACAACGGATCACCCGAGCGCTTTGACTGGAAGCTGGTGGGCAAGAAGGAAATGATAGTCCCTTACAATAATTACGAGGTGCTGTTCGAGCACGACAACAGAGACGTTCTCGGTGAAAAGTTCGTCAAGCCCGAGGTTCTTCGGTTTGAAAAGCACCGGGTCTGGATCGTCGAAGGTACCCTCAAGGAAGGCATCCGTCACATCTACTCAAAGCGACGCATGCTGATAGACGAGGACAGCTGGCATATCCTGGAAAATGCGCGCTGGGATGGCAAAAACAACCTGTGGCGCGTCGGTATGTCGATCCAGGCGCTGGCCTGGGATGTGCCGGCACCGATCGGCTTTGGCGAGATCAGCTGGGACCTCAACCAGGGGCTCTATAACGTCACGGGAAACCCGACGCCGGGGACCGTGCGCAAGACATCGGGCCAGAACGTACAGTATTTCAGCCCCCAGGGCATGGCGAGGATGGGCGTACGCTGATAAGACTGTTTGCAGAGAGTTACATCCAGCAATAAAAACGCCGGCAAACGCCGGCGTTTTTCTTTTCGGGACCTGGCTGATTTCAGCCCGGTTCGACGCTTCGACGATGACTCTGGCAGAACCACCTTGCCCGTGGCACTGAGTGACAGACGCGGGATGGCGACAGCGGGGCAGATGGTGCGAATCATGAAGGCCTTGCGCCCTTGCTGAGGGCCGATGGCTATCCTATAGAAAACGGGACTACCCAGGATCTGCGGCAGGGGCAACTGCTCCGCCTGAGCGTCCGGATATAGTGACAACCGGGACATCTCTGGCCACCGGGGGAGTCCAGGCCTGAGCATGCTGCGCACAGTGTTAGAAAATAACCATAATAAATATGCGTGTTATTCCGATCTCCATGACTTGTATCAAGTCAAAGATGTCTGGCCGGTGATAGCCTGAAAAGGAGAAATTGGTTGCTGTTGTGTTCTGCATAGTGAACTAGGACAGTATTTAAACCAGAGGTAGTTATGCGTTCGTTTCATGCGATTTTTTTGATTCTGGTTTGTGTGCTATTACTTCACGCCTGCGGAGGGGGTTCCAGTTCGGATCGATCCAGCAGCGCCCCGCCCTCTGCCGACCCCCCACCGCCGCTCGAGCCACCGCAGCTGAATCCCTCGGGCGACTATACGATGCCGCCCCTGGCCCTGGTGCTGGCGCCGGAAAGCGAGTTCGAAGGGGCGTGCGCGAATAGCGAACCGTCCAAGGATGAAATCGCTGCGCCACCCGTTGCGGGCGATACCACGGGGGCCAATCGCGGTGTCCTGCTCGATGCTGCCGTCAGCGGCGTGGCCTACCAGACCGCGAGTATCCAGGGCGTAACCGACGCCGACGGGAATTTTGACTTCCAGGACGGTGAGAAGGTGGCCTTTTCCCTGGGTGAGACCACACTGGGTGAAGTCGCTGGCCGTGCGCAGGTGACGCCCTTCGACCTGGCCGGCGCGGAAGTCCCGTCCGGCATGGACGCCATCACCAACGCGCTAGGATACGATGACACTCCCTTTCACGCGGTGACCAACTCCCCATTCCACAGGGTGATCAATACCGCTGTGCTGCTGCAGAGCCTGGACGAAGATGCCGACCCGAGAAATGGCATAAGCATCACACCGGAGAGTGCAGCACTGTTCGATGGCGTCGACCTTGAACTCGAGCAGAACAGGAACAGCTTCACCCGGGAATACCTGCTCGCCAGAACACTAACTGCGGCAAACAATGGGGGGTTGTTCAGCGTGACCCACGGTGCAGCCAACCCGGCGCGCGCAATGTCCCACCTGTACGCCACCCTCGGTGTCGAGGCCCACACCTTTGGTATCAGCCTGGAGCAATTCGACTGGGACGGGGACGGCATCTCCAACGACTTCACCCGTTATCAGTACGACGCGGATGGCAACCTGGTGCTGGTGGAGTCCAGCTACGACGAGGGCTGGCATACCAGCGTGGAGACCCGGACCTACGATACTCGAGGCAAGCTCGTCGGCGTCGAGCAGCGTGAGTTAGGCGAACAGTCCAACGAGACCTGGATCTACCTGGCCAGCGGGGAACTGTGGAAACACGAACGGGACGAAAATGACAACGGCGTCCTCGACAGTATCCAGACCTGGTCCTACGAGTACAACCTTGACGGCAGCATCCGCCAGGCGACCATGGTCAGTGAGCAGGAGTTGGAACTGGAGGATGAGCCAGTGCCCGAGCCGTCCTCGGCGGTGGTCACTTTCCAGTACAACAGCAATGGCAAACCGCAGCAGATCGCTTTCCAGGGCGACTCTCTGCACCTGGCGGCAGCGCAGCTGGATTTGCCCGTTATCGGCTATCTCGAATACGCTAAAACCTACGTCATCAGCTATGAATACAACGCCAGCGGTAAGCTGGTAGCGGACACTCTGGAGGGCCGGAACCCCGAGCTGGGATACCGCATCGTGACCCGCCGTTTCGATGAACAGGGCAGCCTGACCTACTACGAGGATCACCTGAAGACAGGCGAGGAGAATGACGAGCAGGTCACCGTCCGCAATTATAGCTATGAGTACGATGCCAAGGGCAGGGTCGTCAAAAAATCGGAGGATGAAGACGGTGACGGAAAGACGGACCAGATACTCTCCTACGAGTACGACGCCGATGGCAGGCTGATCAAGGAAACATATCAGGGCCTCGGCCTGCACAATCCGGACGAGATCGTCTATTACAGTTACGACCAGCACGGCGCCGTGGTGCGTATCGAGCGGGACGACCTTGGTGATGGCTCCATAGATTACGTCGAACTACGGCCCTATGAGTACAGGTACGACGACAACGGACGGATAATCCACAGATCGCTCGAGCTGAACGGGGAAGCTCGGGAGGTCATCGATTACTCCTGGCATCCGGATGGCGCGCTGGCTCGAGAAGAACATTGGGTTCGTGACATTGACATCTGGCAGGAAGAAACCTGGCAGTATGATGCCCTGGGCAGGCTGTTGCGGGAGCAGATCGACTACGAGGCCGACGGCACTGCTGAGCGTGTCACCCGATATGGCTACGATGCCTGCGGCGGGCTGGTCTCCCGCGAGGTTTTCGACCTGGGCGAGCCCAAATCCCTGGAGGAAACATGGCAGTACGATGCCTCCGGCAGGCTCAGGTACCATGAGTGGAAGGGCGCAAATGCAATGCCGGAATTTGAGCACAACCCATTCCCGCCAGGTCTTCCGCTCTTTCCGTCGGAGGGGTTCGAGCGCTGGCAGTACGGCCCCGACAACCGGCCTGTCTACTACCAGTTCGAGTGCGGTGGCGACTGCTTCCTTCTTGTTGACGTCCGGGGTGATGGACCCCTGCCACTACCCGACCAGATTATTAACTGGGAGTACGACGAGGCTGGCCGGGTCACCCGGGAACTGGTCGACGAAAACGGTGACGGTCGTGCCGACCGCGTGACTTTCTACGAATTCAACGACGCGGGCAAAGTCACCCGCGAACTGGTCGACACCACCGCCGATGGCTCTCCCAACGAGGCTGTTTTTTACCAGTACGACGCCAGCGGTCGCCTCCTGCGCCGCTACGTGGACGAAAACGGCAACGGCATCATCGATGCGGGGGACGTCACCGAGTACAACAGCCGCGGCAACGTGACCGCGCAGTACAGCGAGTACTACAATCTCGGTTTGGTAGAAAACGCCTCCAGCTTCAACCACTACTATGACGAGAATGGCAACCACACCCGTATGGAAACGGACCGGGACACCAACGGCACTATCGATGAAATTGAAGAGTGGAACTACGACGCCAGCGGCATCCTGCTCAGCCGCAAGGTGGAGGTGCTGGATGCCAACCCACCAGGTTCGGTGGAGACCTGGCTGTACGACAGCCGTGGCAATGTCACCCGGCGCGAGTACGACGATGACGGCAACGGCGTCCCGGAGCAGCGCACCACCTACGACTACGATGCCCACGGCAACCTGCTTCGGGAAGCCAGCGGTTACAGCTTCGACGGTGACGGCGTGATGGAAGAGACGGAATCGCGAGAGTATGTGCCGACGGGGTGGGGGCACATACTCAACGGCGAGCAAGGGTGAGCCGAAATATATGAAACAGAGGCCTGATCTGTGCACCCAGCGGATGTTTTTGATCGCTGATCTGAGAGAGCTGTAATATCGGACATAGCTCAAGCTGACGATATTACAGCCCGGGATTACACCGACCCCGCTCTCGCGGCGACGGTTCTGGCATACCACGCGGCGTAGGGTACCGCGCTCAGGCCATGAGCAACTATGCTGAGGGCGACTGTCCAGGTAACCACAGCCGTGAGCGTGTCGCCACCGGGCAGGTTTTCCCCAATGACCATAACAATGAAGACGATGCTGGCCAATCCCCGTGGGCCGAACCAGCCGAGGAACAGCTTTGAATCGAACCGCATACTGACCCCGACAAGGCAGAGCATGACGGGTATTATACGTATGACAGTAAGGCTTAGCACAGCATAGGTGATCACCTGCCAGGTGACATTCTGAAGCCCGTGTCCAAATGCTACTGCACCAAAAACAAACCAGGTAAGTAGTGACATCAGGTTGCCCAATCCCTCAGCACCGCTCAAAAGCTCCTCCTTTACCTTGTGGCCTTTGATCAGACCTCCAAAAAGCAGACCGCCTACGAATGCCCCGATAAAGCCGCTACCGCCCATCCACTGGGAGAGTGCGAAACAAAGCATGGCCAATGCAGCGACCGGTATCCCCACCCACGTCCCGCTGATCCATCCCCGGGTGCCGCAGAACTTGACAAGAAAGCTGCCAGTTACAGCGAGAAAAACACCGACGCCGGCGCCAATCCCAATCGCCTGAAGCGGTAATGCGAAAACCATGCGAGCCGTTTCATTGCTTGTGGTATTCCCGGCAGCGAGCGCCAGGAAAATCAGTATCACGGGCACGCAGATGCCATCGTTGAGGCCACTTTCGACATTGAGACTTTCCCTTACTGAATCCGGCACTGATTCGTTGGTCACGACCGCCTGGCCCAGTGCGGCGTCCGTGGGAGCCAGCATCGTCGCCAGCAGGGCTATCTCAATAATCGTAAGTTGGTCGAAAGTGAGTACGCCGACGGCGAACCCTGCAGCTATAGTTAGGGGCAGGCCAATCAACAGCAGGCGGGTAGGGATGCCCTTTACCTCACGTAGGACACTGAGGTTGGCTTTGGAGGAATCTGAAAACAGCACTAATGCCAGAGTGAACTCTGCCAGTCTTTTCAGGCCCTGGTCATCGACATCGAGTTCGAGTATCCCCAGGCCATGGGTTCCGCACAACAAGCCGACGAAAAGATACACCACCGCGCCGCTTACCGGTGTGCGCTCCAGTCTTGCGGCAATGATGCTGTATAGAAATACGAATGCCGCCATTACGGCGAGGATATAGTACTCCGACATTGAACACCCCTTAGTCTATTCACCCTAGAAGATCATTGATTCTCTCATCGAATATGAATTCACTCCCATTTGGCTGCCTTCAAGAACGAATTCCAAAGCGGTCATCCACTCGTTCCATCCGCGGATGACCGCCCTCACCACACAGCAGTAGTCTACCTGGCCCAATATTCAGAAGTCAGGTGTTCTCAAAAGTACTGGGCAAGGAAAACTTCTAGGGTACTTCAGTAAGACGCAGGTCGCTGACTCTTTATAATGCAGGATGTGGTCGTATCGCCATACGTCAGTTCTGCAAGCTCGTCACTGTGAAGTGTAAACCAGTCTGTTCTGAACTCTTCCAGGCTGTTTTCCGTCACGATAAAATCGTGCTCTTCCCGAGGTAGTCGGGTCATGCGAAAGTAGCTGAATTGTTCAGGCGTTGTGTAGTCACGCTCCAATTCCACAACGTCATCAGATATAGTCAAAAGTACGTTATCTGGTGATACCTCGAGCACGATTTTTTCCGCGCCACATTCTAGTTCCAGGCTTCTGGGGCTATCCTCGAAAGGCCAATTTACGCCCTCGGACGGCGGACTGAGTGCCACTCCCAGCAGGGCCCCTTCGACCGCTGAACCAGCGACAGCACCAAGCAAGCCGCCACACCCATTAGAGAGTATCACGATCATTGAGAGGCAAGAGGCCACTGCGCCCCGGGCGATCAATCTGTCTGGCCTGGCATATGGATTGCCCAAGTCCAATCTCCTTGACGTTAGGCACTCAGTGAGGATAGAACGATTCCCGCTATTATGCGAACAGAGACGATTCGGTCGCCGGAGATTCAGCCCGCTGAACGACCACTCGTAGGGCTCTGCATGCGGTGTCTCTGAACAACGCGTTCAGCGATACTCCTCAATGATCAGAGACAGAATTTCACTCGCGAATTTGCGCAATCGAGGTAGTTCGATCTCGAGCCGTGGTCGGGCGCTCTCCGCGAAGTCACCATTCAGATAATTTATTTGCCAGGTTGATGAAGTCTCGCGCAGTGCCTGCAGGTAGTACCCGCATTGCTGGTCTTGTAGACCTTTTGCTCATCAGCGACTTTACTCGCCGCTATAATCTTCCGCGGCACCGCCTTCTCCGGCCATAAAATCATCCAGGGTCATGTGCACCCGTCGTATGCGGGCCTCCTGGTAATTGCCCAGGGTCAGCCCCGGTTTTCGGCTGGTCTTGAAGCCCTCCTGCTGCATCTGCAGATTGCTGGTGTCCTCATCGTAGACATGGCCCAGCCAGCCCAGTTCCTCTACCTCGGTGTAGGACTGCTCGATCTCCACTCGCACCGGATCGGGCGGTTCGGGGTGAGTCTCGCCGTCTCCCAGCGGCTCCAGGATCATCAGATCAAAAATGCTGCAGTCCACATCATCGCCATTGGGCCGGAAGCGATAGACCATGGGGATATTGATGCCTGGGAAAAAGAACATATTAGGAAACAGGTGATATTCGATGGAATCCAGCATCAGGCTGTCGCTGATGCCGGAAAGGTCCAGGCCCCACTTCTTCCCCAGGCGATGACGAAGATCCTCCGCGGCGACGCTCCTGGCGGTCTCTCCCGCAGGCACTTCCTCATGCTCCAGGCCATAGGCAGACAGGATTTGCAGAATTTCGTTTTCAGTCAGGGGCGGGTTGCGCCACTTGTCGCCGGGATAGTCTTCCAGGGCGTCGACACTGTAATTGCCGATGTTGTGAATAAAGCGGCTGACGTACTTTCCAAAAATATCGTACTGGGCATTGGCGCCGTTGGGCGAATTGTGGGTTTCAAAGTTATGGTAGGCCTCCATAAAGGCCTCCTGCGCCGCCTTCCAGTTGGCGGGCAGGATCTTCTGTACATGCAGGCGAATGCGCCGCCGCTCCAGCGGGAAGTGCTGGAAGTGATCCGGCAGCACATCGAGATACTCCAGCAGGGGGCGGGCCTGGGGGTCCATGTTGATGAATATAAAGCCCCCCCACTGTTCGCAGCGCACGGGCTGCAAGTTGTGGCCGCTATCGCACACATGGGGAAAATCCCAGCGTGCCGGAATATTGTCGATCGTTCCGTCGAGGTGCCATGACCAACCGTGAAACGGACAGGTGAAGCCGCCGCTGTAGCCGCTGCCCTCACGGGCGAAGAGTTTTGTACCCCGGTGCGTACAGCTGTTCAGAAAGGCCTGAATGGTGTCTTCGCCGGAGCGCACCACGATAACCGAGTAGGGCCCGACCTCATAAACCCAGGTATCACCCACTTCCTGCAGATGTTCCTGCCGGCAGGCCCATTGCCAGGTTCGATTCCACAGGCGATCTATCTCCGACTGGAAAAACTCCCGGGAGGTGTAACGGGTGAAAGGAATGTCCGCATCACCCAGGAATTCGTAGCGACTTTCCAGCAGGGGCGCGGGCGCTTTTCGACGATCCTGCGACAATATCTCCGCCACTGTCTCGCCGCTGGCTCGGGCCACGCCTGCTGTGGGGTTATCCTTGTCTGTCATCTGGGCTTCCGGTAACGGTATACGGTAGACTCTGCAGGGCATCTGATAATACAATCAGGTCTGACTGTTTTTTAGTATGTACCGCTTCATCCCGTCGATCAAGTACCGCCGCCCGGAAAAAGGGCTTTTGGAGAGCAGAACATGGCCAACAACCCCGGCACATTGCCCGACCTCGCGCAGCTTGCTGATCGGCAGGCGATACAGGATATCCTGTCGACCCACAGTCGCGGTCTGGATCGCCACGACAGCGCCCTGCTGAAATCCTGCTACTGGCCCGAGGCGGATGTGGACTACGGTGCTTACAAGGGCCCCGCACACCCGTTCGCCGAGCTGGTCATCCCCGCCCTGGACAGTCAGTACGAGCTGACCCGGCACTGCCTTTCCAATACCCTGGTTGAATTTCGCGGCGACCGGGCCCTGACCGAAAGCTCCGTGAGCGCTGCACACCTGTTGCACGGGGGACAACAGGAAATGCTGTTCGGCGGCCGCTACCTGGACACACTGGAAAAGCGCGAGGGGCGTTGGAAACTGCTGCGTCGCCAGGTGGTGATGGACTGGAGTCGACTGAACCCGGTGGTGGATGAACGAGACAGTGAGGCTTTCGCCGACCTGGCCAAGGGCAGCCACGGGGATAAAGATCCCCTGCACGCCTTCCTGCAGCAGGGCTGAGCGACGGAGATCTTCAATGGACACAAAAATCGAAACCCTGCTGGCCAAACAGGAAATTTATGAACTGTCCTGCCGCTATATGCGTGGACTGGACCGACTCGACCGGGAACTCCTGTTGTCAGTATTCCATGAGGATGGTTGGTGCGAATATGGTTTCAGCAACTGCGCCCCCGCCGAGTTTATCGACTACGCCATGACCGCACTGCAGGGGCACGAGGCCAACCAGCACATGATAGGCAATGTGCTGATTGACGTGGAAGGGGACGAGGCCTTCGGCGAGGTGTACTTCAACGCCTATCACAAGGTGAGAGGCGAATCAGGCTTTGAGGACGTCATCATCGCCGGCCGATACCTGGACAGGTATGAAAAGCGCGACGGTGAATGGAAGTTCGCCTACCGCAGCGAGCGGGTGGACTGGAGTCGCACCCAGCCCACCCACGACCCCTATTTTGATCTGGCCCCGGATAGCCTGCGCGGCGGACGCCAGGACGACGCAGTCTACGACCGCGCCAACCGGCGCCGCCCCTGATACCCGCTCCTAGCCGCCGGTTCGCTGGCCCGCATGAAGCAAGGTCGCCGCGGGCTCCTCGAAAAAGGGTGAGAAGCTGCCACCGGTAGTGAGGCCACCGTCGACCACCAGCGTGTGGCCGCTGACATAGGCCGACTGTTCGCTGAGCAGGAACAGGATACCCGCCGCGATGTGTTCCGGCACGCAAGGAATACCCAGCGGCGAGGTCGAGGCGATGAATTCGGCGGTGGCAGCAGGGTCACCGTCCTCACGCAGGGCGTTGGTCATCGGGGTCACTACACCGCCGGGGGCGATGGCATTGACACGTATGCCCGATGGGGCGAGTTCCGCCGAAGCCGACTTCGTGAGCCCCACCACACCGTGCTTGGCCATGGTGTAGATGTGCGGCCCCAGCCCACCCATAACACCGGCTGTGGACGCCAGGGACACGATAGCGCCCCTGCCGTGGGGCTTCATCGCCCGTGCCGCGTGTTTCATTCCGATGAACACGCCGCGGGATAGGATGGCCATGGTGCGTTCATAGGCTTCGAGACTGGTGTCCAGGATCGAGCCAACCGCGCCGACGATGCCGGCGTTGTTCACCATGCCGGTGAGCGGGCCGAAATTTTTCTCGGCAAAAGCGATGGCGCCGGCCACATTCTCTTCCACCGTCACGTCAGTGTGGTGAAATGCTGCCGCTGCCCCCAGTTCCTCGACCAGCGCCCGGCCTCGCTCTTCCTGCAGGTCGGCGATGACCACGCACCCCCCTTCGGCAACGATGGCACGGGTGGTGCATTCGCCGATGCCGCTGGCACCGCCGGTTACCACGACACAGTGTTTGTCGAATCTTCTCATTATCATCTCCCGTCGATTGGTGGGAGTGATTATAGGAAGGCGCTGCGCCTGCTGTGAAGCACGCCGCCGAGGTTATTTTTGCCAACGTGCGTTGTTGGATCTGCATACCAGGGCAGCTGCGCAATGTATCGGCTGTTCAAAAAGTCTGTCAATGAGGCCCCCGGGATGTACCGCAAGAGGATGGTGGAAGGTAACCACTAACTGGCCAGTTCGCTGTGGTACGGTGCCGGCTGCAACCCGGTCTACTTTTTGAACGCCTGGCGAAACGCACTGACATCAGACTAGCGGAGAGTTCTGCAACCTGCTCGACGGTATGTGCCGGACCTTGCTTCACACAAACTCCGGTAACTGCGATACTCCACGGGGCGAAGCACTCACCTCTCACGCCGCATTGACCTATACTAGTTGCTGAAAGCTATCACTCTGAACTGAAGTGACCATGTTGAGACGTCTCGCAAAACGGTCTGTTCTCGCTACAATACCTCGTCGGATCGGGGTCCTATGGCCTGTCCTGGCGCTCGGCGTGCTGGCAAAGGCCACTCCCCTCGGCGCGGTGGAGTTACTGACGGTGGACGAGCTGGTCTCCCATTGCCGTCATCTGGATGCAAATAAGGAGGGTGCGGATGCACAATACTGCGTGCGTTACATACAGGGCTTTATCGACGGCGCGGCTGCCACGGACGTGCGGGTGATGCTGAATTCCGAGGCGGACTCACAGCGGGAGGAATCCTTCACCGAACGTGCCCTGCGCACCCGGGCGCCTACACGGGCGGAACACTTCCGGGCGGCAAGGCTTGCGGGTTTCTGCCTGGGCGACCGCCTGAGTCTGCGCGAGGTGGTCGACGTGGTCGTGGCAGAGCTGATCGACCTGGATGTAGACGATACTTACCGATCTCCCGCACGGGACGCGGTATACAGCGCCTTGCAACACCATTACCCCTGCGCAGATGAGTGATATCTCATTCCAGCGGGGGAAGGCGTTGCCGCTGCAGGTGGCGGGCCTGCTGCTGGCATTGATGGCGAGCTGGCTGCTGTGGTCTGGCATCTACAAGCCCCTGCTGCTGGGGCTGGGCCTGTTTTCCGTCGTCCTGAGCGCCTGGCTGGCTCAGCGAATGGGTTTTTTCCGCCATCCCATCTCGCTGCGCGCACTGCTGCGCCTGCCCGCCTACTGGGGATGGCTGTTGCAGGAAGTGGTGAAGTCCAGCCTCGACGTGGCGCGGATTATCCTCACCCCCTCACTGCCCATCAGTCCGACCACCGTGGAACTGCCCGCCGCGACTTCCACCGAGGCTGGCAGAGTCATTCTGGGCAACTCGATAACCCTTTCCCCGGGGACGGTGACCATCGACGTGCACGGCGACCGCCTGCTGGTGCACTGCCTGACACGTGAGAGTGCCCTGGAACTGAAGGAACTCGAGGCGCAGCGGCGCCTGGCAAGACTGGAGCTCGGCTGAAAATGTACTCCGTAGTGTCAATTGCAATCCTGGTGACCATGGTACTGGCCGTGGTCCGGGCCCTGCGTGGACCCACGGTGTATGACCGTGTTCTGGCGGTGAACATGTTCGGTACCAAAACCGCCTTGTTGCTGTCGGTCATCGCCTTCCTGGTCGGCCGTCCCGATTTCCTGGACCTGGCCCTGGCCTACGCATTGATCAACCTGGTGGGGATGCTTGCGGTGCTGGAGTTTTTCCAGAGCCAGCCCCGCGATCTGCCGGAATCGGGCCATGACTGAAACCGTGCTCGACATCCTGAGCTGGATCCTGTTGTGCCTCGGTGGCTGTTTCGTGCTGATCGGTGGTATCGGCGCCCTGCGATTGCCCAGCTTCTATACACGGCTGCACGCGGCCAGTCTAACGGAGACGATGGCGACTCTCCTGATCTTCGCCGGCATGATGCTGCAGGCGGGATTGTCCCTTGCCACCCTGAAGCTCGCCGCCATCATGGTATTTCTGCTGTTGACCGGCCCGACCGCCAGCTATGCTCTGGCCAATGCGGCGCTGCAGTCGGGAATGCGCCCCAAGGCCGGGCGCCTGGATGGCAGTTTCGAGGGAGAGCAGACTTGATCATTGTCTTTGCGCTGTTCCTGCTGTCACTGCTGGTGATTACCGCAGTGGCTATTGTGCGTACCGAGAACCTTTTCGTGGCGGTTATGCTCACATCCATCTTCAGCCTGCTGATGGCCGCCAACTTTTTCATCCTGGACGCGGCCGACGTGGCACTGACGGAAGCGGCCGTGGGCGCCGGCATCACCACCGTGATTTTCCTCGGTGCCCTGGCGCTCACGGCAGAGCGCGAGCACTATGGGCGCACCGGTGGACGCCTGGTGCTGGCGGTCGTCGCGGTGTTGGCCGCCCTGATCATCTATGCCACGTTCGACAAGCCCCGTCTCGGCGACCCCGAGGCGCCGGTGCACCAGCATTTGGCACCCTGGTACCTGGAGAAAACGCCCGAGTATATCGACATTCCCAACGTCGTCACCGCGGTGCTGGGGAGCTTCCGCGGCTACGACACACTGGGGGAGGTATTCGTGGTATTCGCCGCCTGCATCGGCGTGCTGTTCATTCTTGGCGCGCGCCCGGAGGGAGGCACAGGGGCGGCGATGAACTCCCTGGGCTCGGGCCTGAAACATCACCTCATCCCGCAGGTGGTCGGGCGCCTGCTGATCCCCTTCATCATCCTGTTTGGACTCTACGTGCAATTCCACGGTGAATATGGTCCCGGCGGAGGGTTCCAGGCCGGAGCCCTGATCGCCACCGGGGTCATACTATATGCCCTGCTCGAGGGGGAGGATGCCGCGCTCAAAGCCGTTCCGCAGCCGGTACTCATGGGGTTGGTGATTGGCGGCGCCAGCCTCTACGGCGGGGTCGGCCTGCTGTGCATCCTCCTGGGCGGTAATTTCCTTGATTACTCCGTGCTGGCCAGTGATCCCGTTGTGGGACAGCAGGTGGGCATCCTGCTGATCGAGGCTGGAGTGGGTATGGCGGTCTGCGGCGCGCTGCTCAGCATCTTCCACGCATTTGCTGCGAGGCCGATCAGCTCATGAACCTGCTGGAACTTCTCGGCTACTTCAACTACTGGGTCTTCGCCATCATATTGACGGTGGGCCTGTACACCGTCATCGCCAAGGTCAACCTGGTGAAGAAGTTGATCGGCCTGTCGATATTCCAGTCGGCTGTATTCCTGATGTACATCACCATGGACAAGGTGGAGGGGGGCACTGCGCCGATCATCCAGAAAGGTATGGAAGACCAGGTGTTTTCCAATCCACTGCCGCAGGTCCTGATCCTGACGGCGATCGTCGTGGGGGTTTCAACCCTGGCGCTTGGCCTGGCCATCGTGGTGCGTATCAAGGAGCGCTACGGCACCATCGAGGAAGACGAAATTCTGGACGCCGACTGAGACATGGATATAACGCCCCACCTGCCGGCACTGCAGGTCGTCGTGCCCCTGCTGGCCGCGCCCCTGGTTCTCCTGCTGAGACCACGCGGCCTGGCCTGGGCCGGGGCGACGTCCGTGGCAGTGCTCAGTTTTTGCATCGCGTTATCGATGGCCGTCGATGTCGCCCAGGGTGCGCACTTCCGCTACGCGATGGGCGGCTGGGAGGCGCCTTACGGTATCGAGTTGTCGATCGGCGCGTTCAGTGCCCTGGTCCTGCTGATTGTCAGCGGGGCCGCTGCATTCTCTCTCCTGGCCGCGCGCCACAGCGTGGATCGCCAGATCGAGGACGAGCGGCAACCGCTCTTCTACGCCGCCTGGCTGTTGGCCCTTGCCGGCCTGGCCGGAATTGCCGTATCCGCCGATGCCTTCAACATCTTCGTGTTCATGGAGATTTCATCCCTGGCCAGCTATGTGCTGATTGCCGGCGGCCCCGACCGCCGCGCACTGCCCTCGGTGTTCAAGTACCTGATCATGGGCACGATCGGCGCCACGTTCTACCTGATCGGCATCGGGCTGGTCTACATGATGACCGGTACCCTGAACCTGGCGGACATGGAAGCCCGTATCGGCGACGTGACCGACGTGAAACCTATCATGGTGGCCGCGGGGTTCATCACCATCGGGCTGGCGCTTAAAGCCGCCGTATTTCCACTCCACGTGTGGTTGCCCAACGCCTATACCCACGCGCCGCACATGATCACCGTATTCCTCGCCGCCTGCGCGACGAAAGTCGCCATCTACGTTTTGATTCGCTTCGACTTCTTCGTGTTCCAGGCAAACCTGCCGGGACACCACTTGCAGTTTTCCTTCTTCCTCCTGCCGCTGGCCCTGCTGGGCATCCTGGTGGCTTCTGCCGTGGCCATGTTCGAGGGCAACCTGAAACGGCTGCTGGCCACCTCTTCGGTGGCCCAGATTGGCTACATCATACTGGGCGCAAGTTTCCTGACAGAGGCCGGACTGACGGCCTCTGCTGTCCACCTGTTCAACCACGCGCTGGCGAAGGGCGGCCTGTTTCTCGCGGTGGCCTGCCTGGCCTGCCACTACCGGGACCTTCGACTCGACCAGCTCGCAGGCGCAGCGCGCAACATGCCGCTGACGGCGGCGGCGATGGTGGTGAGCGGGTTCAGCCTGATCGGGATTCCCGGCACGGCGGGCTTCATCAGCAAATGGCTGCTGATCAGCGCCGCTCTCGACGAGGGTCCCTATGCCTGGGTACTGGTGGCGATCATCCTGGCCAGCTCGCTGATGGCCCTGGTCTATATCTGGCGCATCCTGGAAACGCTTTACTTCAGGCCCGCGATGACTGCACCCGAACAGCCCGGCGAGGCACCGCTGCCGCTGCTCGGGGTTACCCTCATCGTGGCGCTTGCCAATATCGGGTTCGGGCTGTTCCCCCAGTTTCCGCTTTCCCTGTCCTCCGCCGCCGCCGAACTGTTGTTGAGGCACACGCTGTGACGGCCGAAGCCACCATTCTGATGGCCATCGGCCTGCCGGTCATCATCGCGCTGGGCATCGTGCTGGCCGGGCGCCTGTCGGACAACCTGCGGGAGACGGTCACCCTGGTCGGCGCAGCAGGCCTGGCCTGGGTAGTGTGGAGCCTGCTGCCGGCACTGTTCGCCGGCGAACGCCCGGGCATCGTCCTCAGTGAACCGCTCCCGGGACTGGCGATCGCGTTTCGCGTCGAGCCCCTTGGCATGCTGTTCGCGGCGCTGGCGTCGGGTCTGTGGATCGTCAATTCGATCTATTCGATCGGTTACATGCGCGGCAATGGGGAACAACACCAGACCCGGTTCTATACCTGCTTTGCCCTTGCGCTGGGCGCTACCATGGGCATAGCCTTCGCGGCCAATCTGTTCACCCTGTTCCTGTTCTACGAACTGCTTACCCTGTCCACCTATCCCCTCGTCTCGCACAAGGGCGACGCGGCCACCGTGCGCTCCGCACGCGTGTACCTCGGCGTGCTGCTGTGTACCTCTATCGGCCTGTTCCTGCCGGCGATCATCTGGACCTATCACGTGGCGGGGAGCGGCGACTTTACGGTGGGGGGGATATTGGAGGGCAGGATCGCGGGCCCCGATGTCGGCCTGCTGCTGGCGCTGTTCGTGTTTGGCGTGGGCAAGGCGGCTGTCATGCCGGTGCACCGCTGGCTGCCGGCGGCAATGGTGGCCCCGACCCCGGTCAGCGCACTGCTGCACGCCGTTGCCGTGGTCAAGGCCGGCGTGTTCACGGTCACCAAGATCATTGTCTATATTTTCGGCGTTGATTTCCTGTTCACCACGCCCAGTTCCGCCTGGCTGGTGCCCCTGGCGGCCTTCACCATTATCGCGGCCAGCCTGGTGGCGCTGCGCCAGCAGAACCTGAAACGACTACTGGCTTATTCCACGGTGGCGCAGTTGTCCTATGTGGTCATGGCAGCGGCGGTGCTCAAACCCCTGTCCGAGGTCGGGGCGGCGGTTCACATGGTGGCGCACGCCTTCGGCAAGATCACCCTGTTTTTCGCAGCCGGGGCGATTTACACCGCTGCGAAAAAGACCGAGCTATCGCAGTTGCGTGGCATCGGCAGGCGCATGCCCTGGACCATGGGCGCTTTCACCATTGGCGCGTTGAGCATGATCGGCGTACCGCCCACTGCCGGCTTTGTCTCCAAGTGGTATATCCTCGCCGGATCGTTTCAGGCGGAGAACCTGCTGGCCATTTTCACCATCATTGCCAGCACGGCGCTGAATGCCGCCTACTTCCTGCCGATCATTTTCGCGGCCTGGTTCGCAGTGGAAGAGAACGGCAGCAAAGATCACGGCGAGGCGCCTTTCCCGGTGGTACTGGCCCTGTGCATCACGGCGCTGCTGACCCTTGGGTTCTTTTTCTTCAACGGCCCGGTGATCGAACTGGAGACACAGCTGGTGCAGGAGAGCTTACAGTGAAGCGTACTGACCAGGGACATTTTTTGACACGACCGGCTACCATCCGCCGCCTCTGGTGGTTGTTCTCCGGATTGCTGATCGTGACCGTGATGCTGCAGTTGGCCTTTCCAGTAAAAGGCTACTTCGGCGTGGACGGCTGGTTCGGGTTTGGCGCGCTTTACGGCTTCCTGAGCTGCCTGCTGATGGTGCTGGTGGCCAAGGCGCTGGGCACCGTCCTGAAACGGCCGCGTAACTACTACCGGGAGAGCGGCGATGATGCCTGAGTTGTTCTCACCGGCCCTGATCATGGTGGCCGCTGCGCTGGTTATCGGGCCGGCGCGGGGTCATCTGCGCACGGCACTGGTACTGATCGCGCCGCTGCTGACCCTGTGGGCAGTATGGCAGGTGCCCGACGGGGTGCAGGCAACTGTCAGTTTCCTTGGCTACGACATCGAGCCGGTGGAGGGCAGCGCGCTGCGGCGCCTGTTTGCATCGATCTTCGCATTGATGGCCTTCGTGGGCGGCCTGTATGCCTTCAGGCTGGCCCGTTGGTATGAACTCGCCGCCGCTTATGCCTATGCGGCCGGTGCCATCGGGGTGTGTTTTGCCGGCGACCTGATCACGCTGTTCGTCTATTGGGAACTGATGGCATTGTTCTCCACCGTCGTGGTCTGGTGCGGCGGTACCCCGGCGGCCCGGGCCGCGGGAGTTCGCTATGCCATCATGCACCTGCTCGGTGGCGTAATACTGAAGGTGGGGATCGAGGGGGTGGTCATCAGCACCGGTTCGATCCAGATCACGCCGATGCTCGCCCAGGATTTCAACAGCTGGATGATTCTCTGCGGCATATTGATCAATGCCGCGGCACCGCCGCTCTCCGCCTGGCTGGCCGATGCCTACCCGGAATCCAGCCCCACGGGCTCGGTGTTTCTGTCGGCGTTCACTACCAAGACCGCGGTACTGGCACTGATACTGCTGTTCCCGGGTGAGCCGGTACTGATCGGTGTGGGCC
>JAHEEV010000083.1:1439-14523 GCA_024640505.1 Halieaceae bacterium | reverse complement strand
GCCCACACCGCGCTCTGCGCCTTGCTGCCTATGATCACGCCCATGTGCCCACCCGGTGCAACACGGAACTCCTTGTCCTTCGAGGACACTATTTCCACGCTCTGTTCGGCAATCTCGGGTGGCACCAGGTGGTCCGTCTTACCGGCGAAGGCCAGGAAATTGGATTTGATCTGGCTCAGGTCGGCGACATTGTCGCCCACTTCCACGCGGCCCTTGGCCAGCTGGTTATCGCCCAGCACGGTCACCGCCATATCCTTCAATACCCCGCCGGGATACATGAGCATGTTGTTCAGGTAATCCGACGTGGTGGAGTGGGACTCGACAAACTCGCGATCCCACAGGCGTGTAACCAGGTCCCAGTAGGTCGTGACACTGCCCACCGGGTCGGTCATCTTGAACACCAGGGTGGTCATCCACGGCGGCAGGGACAGGCGCGCCGGATCCAGCTTGAGATTGCGGAAATTTGAGTAATTATTGACCAGCTGCGCCGGCCCGTTGAGGGCCTGTGCGGCACCCGCCAGCCCGGCCATCACGCCGCTGCCGCTCTCCAGGTCGATGGGGCTGGCTACGGTGATGATATTGCGGATATGGGGATCCAGCACCTGGCCCTGGTGCAGCAGGCAGAGCAGCCCGCCCATGCACCAACCCATCAGTGAGACATCCTTTGACCCCGAGTGCTTGCGGACTTTCTCCAGCGCCAGACCCAGCATGTCATAGGAATAGTCTCTCAGGCCCAGGTGCCCATGCTCTTTCCTGGGCTTGCCCCAGTCCACCAGGTAGACCTTGAATCCCGCGGCGGCCAGGTAACGCACCAGGCTGCGCTGCGGCATCAGGTCGAAGGTCTCGGTGGTCACCCCCAGGGGCGGTACGAGCACCAGCGGCACCGGGTACTGCTCGCGGCGGATCGGCATCCGGCTGCCATCGACCAGCTCGATGTCTTCTTCTTCGGGCAGCTCGTAATAGCGCACTGACATCAGGTCGCCATCGTGCACCAGTTCGAACCAGGTGCGGCCGGACTTGATCAGAGTGTCGCGCTTGAACAGCCAATCGACACTGTTGGCCGCCGTTTCCGAGAGCCGCTGGTTGAGGGCAAGGCCCTGGTGAAGCGCTCTTTGCACCAGTTCGTTCATCGCGCACCCTCCTCTGCCAACACACGTTCTTCCAGTTCATCCGCCGCCTTACCCAGGTAAACCGCCATGCGCTGCAGGTGCGGCAGGGTGTCGCGCGCGCCCGTAAAGCCGATATTGAACGTGCCCGCACAATTGACGCAATCGATACTCAATGCGCTGAACTGCATCAGCGGGCTCAACGGGTAGATCGCCTCGAGCCGGGCGCCGTTGAAATAAGCAGGCTTTTCGGGGCCGGGCGTATTGGAAATGCTCAGGTTGAACAGGGGTGGCACGAAACGTCCGACAGCCGGCATCTGGCTGGCGTAGATGGGTGCCGCACGCATCAATACATAGGGGGTAACCGCTTCATCCGGCAGGGATTCCCGATCCTTGCGAACATCCTGCATGGAGTGCTTGATGGCTTCCAGTCGCGCGAGGGGGTCGCCGATATGGGTTCCGAGCGCTACGCGCAGGCCGGCAATGGCATTGCCAGGCAAACGCTCACTGCGTTCATTGAGCGAGATCGGCAGCGCACCGATCAGGGATTCCTCCGGCAGCGCATTGTACTCCTTGAAAAAACGGCGCAGCGAACTGCCGCAGAGGTAAGCCAGAATCTCATTCATCGTACTGTCGGTGGCGTCGGCAAGCTGCTGGATGCGCGACTGCTCAAACTGCCAGGTGGCAAATCGACGCTGCGATCCGATATGCCGGTTCAGCGTGGACCGGGGCGTACCCCGGGGAATCAGGAAACTACCGCCTTCCTTCCGATTGAAGGCGTTGCGCAACAGGCCGGAGGCAGACCTGCTTACCGAGGCAACCGTGTCCAGGGGACTGGCTAACGCCGACAGGAGGGACTCGTCTGCGCCATCCTGCCCCTCCTCCGTTGCGCTTGAATACAGGGGGCGCGCCCAGAGTGGCGGCATATTGCGGCGCCGGGCACTGTCCGACAGCATGGAAAACACCAGGGGAATGCCATTCACATTGTCCACCAGTGCGTGGTGGATCTTGACGTAGAACGCAAACCGGCCCCGCGCCAACCCCTCGATGAGGTGGAACTCCCACAGCGGTCGGGTTCTGTCCAGGGCATGGCTGTGCAGGCGGGAAACCACCATGCCGAGCTCCCGCTCACCGCCAGGTTGCGGCAGGGCCGTGTGGCGGAAATGGTAATCCAGATCGAAATCCTGGTCTTCGACCAGCCGCGGGCTGATACCGCGACCGGACAGCTGGCAATCCCAGGGCGCGACCAATTGTTTCGAGGCCCGCATACCGTCCGCCAACTTGCTGAGAAAATCCGCAGGGGCATTGCGCGGCTTGTCGAAAATGGCGAGAACGCCCACGTGCATCGGCGTGTCGGCCGATTCCATCATCAGCCAGACGGTATCCAGCGGATTCATGCGAAAATCACTCATTGCTCGAACGGGTCCTTTCTCCAGGGACCGCGGATTATATCAGTGTCGGGCGTAGCTGTATGCTTGCGGCGCGTCAGTACCCGGCAGGCTTCGCACTGACGATAAAGCGCAGCGGCCCACCCGGAACAAGCGCGTCGAAAGGGTAACAGGTGACAAGCAGCAGGCGTTCCTCCCCCGACTGCGCCGGCACAGACTCACGCCGGCTATCCACAACGCGGACCTGCTCCACGCGGTAACGCCGCAGTTCCCCGTCAGGCAGTTCCAGCTGCAGCAGGTCGCCTTGCCGTAGCGATCGCAGGAATGCGAAATGCGTGTCCCGATGACCACCGATGACGGCAAGGCCATCGGAGCCGATCGTGGCCGAGCCCAAGGCATGTCCCGGCCCGAAAGCCAGCGCGTGACCGGAGTCGCCCGCCAGCACCATACGCCGGATTCCGTGCCGGGGTGCCAGCAGGCGCGCCACGGGCCATGTATCCGCCCAGGGCCATGGTTTCGCCGGCCTGCCACCGGTGGCCAGGGTCTGCTGCCAGGAGCGTTCGATAAGAAGCGGGGCCAGCCACGCCTTGGTCTGGATCAGGCCGACAGCTGCCAGCTGCTGTAGGCCCACCAGCAACAGGACCAGCGCCAGGGCGTGGTGCCAGCTATCCAGCCTGAACGCTCGGAACACGATCCGTCTCCTCCCGACACAACATCCGCGCGCACAGCGCCCCAAACAGCAGGAACCCCCCAAGCCAGAGCCGGACCGGGGCGCTCGTGGCCCCCTGCGGGAAAGCAAAGGCCTGGGGGCTCTGCCCGCGAGGCCGGCTGTTCGCCACTGCCTCACTATCCAGTTCCTTGTTGCGCGGGCGTGACACCTGCTCCTCGACCGCGACAAAACTGGTGTAGGGGCTGAGCAGCTGGTGGCCCAGCGCCACGGGCAACACCGCCTCGCGAACCTCGGTCTCTGCTCGGCCGGCCACCAGCTGGTCGAGCAAAGCGGTTATCTTTTTCCGCGCCCACAGGGTCGCCACCCCGCTGTGCTGCGGCCGGTGCTCCGGATCACCGGAGCCGGAAATCTGCAGGCGCCTGGTCCAGGCCTTACCATCCGTGCGCCCACGAACCACCACCTCCCCAGTGGGTGCGACAGCGCCGAAGCCTGCCGCCACCAGCAGGGGCTGGCCCAGGTAGAGGTCGGGCAGGCGCTCCGGCCAGGCCTCCGCGGGTGCAGGCCAGGCCACTGCCAGGTCGATCGCGGCAGGGTGCGCCAGCTGCTGGAAGAGCGCATCCATTTTCTCTTCCACCTCATCGATATTGCCGATATGGGTGTGACTGCCGCGCCCGAATTCTCCCGCCTTGCGCATGAACCAGCTGTTCGGCGCAGAGCCGATGCCCACCGTGAACAGGCGGCTGTTACCAAGACGACTGGCAATTTCACTGAACAGGGCGGTTTCGTTACCCACCGCCCCGTCGGTGATAAAAATCACCTGCCGTAGGGCCGGCTGCTCGACCAGGACGTCCGGGTCACGTTGCGGATCGAGTGCCGCCCGAAGCGCAGGCAGCATTTCAGTACCGCCTGAGGCACGCAGATGACGCACGAACTCCTGGGCCTGCTGCACATGATGCGCGGTGGCGGGCACCGGTGATCGGTACAGGGAATGGTAGCCGGAATTGAATTCAATGATGTTGAAACGGTCTGCCGGTCTCAATCGTTGCAGTGCCCGGCTGACACTCGCCCGTGCCTGCTCGATGGAAACGCCACCCATGGAACCGGAGGTATCGATGACGATAACGATTTCGCGCGCCGGTACCGGACCGGCGCGATCACCGGCCGGCGGGATCACCATCAGCAGGCCGAAGTACTCGCCATCCACCTGTTCTGTAAAGAGTGCTGCCGCCGGGACGGAGCCGGTCACAGGTTGCCAGGTCAACACGAAATCCCGGTCCATCTCGCTGGTTCCCCCGACCAGCCTGATGTCATAGACACCGGCCCTGCGCTCCAGGGCGATATCGTGGTAGGGCGATCGCACTTCGGCAAGGGGTAGCCCCATGTCCAGTCGGGCGCTGATCTCCACGGGATTCAATGGCGCATGATCGGAACCGGGTGCGGGGTTCAGCCACGGTGAAATGCGGTGGGCGTCGGGTACCTGGTCAGTGGGAGCGGCCCAGCCATGTAACCCGTCAACCGCCAGCGTCTCCTCCTGACTGACCGACAGCGGCTGACCCGGCATGTAGCGCGGCGTGATGGTCATCGGAAAGCGCAGGGAGAATTCACTGCCACGCACGTTCACGGTCTGCACATATTCCAGTTTCACGGTGACAGTTTCACCGGGCCCTATGTTGGCCACCCGATTGGTAAACAGGTTGGGGCGCTGCTGCTCGACCAGACTGGCCTTTCTGCCCGATTGCCTGGCCTTGCGGTAGATCTCCTGCGCCGCAGCCTTCTCCCGGACCCGTCCGACGATGCGGCGCTCGCCGATAACCATTTCCATGAAACGCACCGCCGCCGTCTCCGGCAGGGGAAACGCATAAACACCCTCGACCCAGCCTTTTCCGGGATTGCGGAAGGATTGCTCCAGGGTCACGGTGGCGATCATGCCACTGATCTCGAAATGTACGCTGCTCGCCTGGAGGATGGCGGGTTGATAGCCCCCTCCCGACATATCCTGCAACAGCAGTTGGCCACTCTCCAGTTCTTCCAGACCCAGCCGGCCGGCCGGATCCGCCGGCACAGCGTGGGCCGGGGAGATCGACAGTAGCAACACGGCCAGGCCACCAAGCAGTGTCGCTGGCAGCACACGAAACAGCAGCCATAAACCCGGGCTACCGAAATAGCGAACATCCCGGGCCAGGGCGCAGTGGTATCGATTGAATGACATGATCAGATCCCTCCAGTGGGTAACGCTATCCATTGAAACGGAGGGTTCTGGCACAAATGCGCACGGCAGGTGGCAATGTCCTGCGCAATTATGGCGAATTGTGGCACTTACTTGAGCTGCAAGCGGTTCTCTGGAACCATGGGTGGCATCTTCCTGTGACACCAGAACGCGATTACATGCCCCACCACGTTGCCATCGTCGAGGATGAAGCGAATATCGCGGCCAATTACCGCGACACCCTGCAGCGCCAGGGATTCAAGGTCTCTCTGTACAGTGACCGCAACGCGGCTGCCGCCGCTTTCGCCCGCCGGCTGCCCGACCTGGCCATTATCGATGTAGGCCTGGGTGAAGAGATCGAGGGCGGTTTCGAATTGTGCCGCGACCTGCGCAGCCGCTGCCCGGAACTGCCCATCGTCTTTCTCACCGCGCGCGATTCTGAACTGGACATCATCTCGGGTCTGCGCCTGGGCGCCGATGACTACCTGACCAAGGACATCAGCCAGGCACACATGCTGGCGCGCATCGTGGCCCTGTTCCGCCGGGTCAAGGCGTTGCGCACTCCCGAGCGGCAGGAGCACGTCATCGAACGGGGAGCGCTGACGCTCAATCTGGAACGGATGCATGCCAGCTGGCAGGGACGGGCCGTGGACCTGACGGTTACAGAGTTCTGGATCGTGCATGCGCTGGCCAGGTATCCCGGCCAGGTCAGGAACCGCCAGCAACTGATGGACGCGGCCAGCGTGGTACTTGACGACACCACCATTACCTCCCATATCAAGCGTATCAGGCGGAAGTTCGAAGCACTGGACGAAGACTTCAACGCAATCGAAACCGCCTACGGCGTGGGTTATCGCTGGACGGGAACGTGAACCTGCGCCGGCAACTCCTGCTCGTCAGCCTGCTGTTGCTGTCACTCCCCTGGGCGGGCTGTCAGTTCATCCGGGAAATGGAGGGCGCTCTGCGACAGGGACAGCTGCAGTCGCTGCAGGCGACCGCCCAGGCTGTTGCAGCGGTGCTGGAGCAGCAGGTGGAACTGCTCTATCCCTACCCTGCACGACGTGACGCCCCGGCGGACGACCGTCCGTCAATCTACGCACCGCCGATCAGGCAGCCCCTCATCGTCGACGGCTACGCCGATGGCTGGGAGGACATCAGCACCATGTCCCTGGGCAACCCGGCTCAGCCTGACGGCACCTCGGTGTCCTATCGCGCGGCAACCCGAGGCGACATGCTGTACCTGCTGCTGGAGGTGCGTGATGCGGATGTCATCTATCACAATCCCGGACGGTCACGTGAGCCGAACGGCGACCGGGTGGTGTTGCGTACCTGGCAGGATGGCGGACGGCAGGAGTACGTGATCGCCACCGCCGCACCAGGCAGTGTGCGCGCAACACCTGCGCGTCGCCGGCTGCCCGGCGTGAAGGCAGAACGCATCCACGGGTTCTGGCAGGACGCGGTCGGCGGATACTCACTGGAACTAGAGATTCCCCTGGCTTATACCGGCGGCCGCCTGGGATTCTACGTGGCCAACGTCGGCCGCGCCGAAGGTGGCGCGGCCGACGTTGGCCACGTAGTAACGATAGGAAATATCACGGCGCTCGAGACTACCGCACCCCCGTGGCTGATCTACAGCCCACCGAGACTGCAGGAGACGCTGGCCAGCTTCGATCGCCAGGGCAAACACATCCTCGTACTGGATCAGCAGCGCTGGCTGATCGCGGACCTCAACCCCGAGAGTCAAACCCCTGATCGGGATACCAGTACCTTCTGGCTGCTGCAGCTGCTTTACCGGGGGATCCTCTCGGAAAGTGAGGAGCCCGAACTGCCACCGGCGACACCGACGGTCGGCAAGGCTCAGGGCGCCGAAATCGATACGGCCCTGGCAGGTGACAGTAGCAGCCTGCGCTATCGCGATCCCCGGTATCGTGCGCGCACCACGCTTTCCTCCGCAGCGCCCATTCGCAACAGTGATCGCGTCATGGGCGCTGTTGTTGTGCGCCAGAGCGCGGAGCAGTATCTCTCACTGACCGACCAGGCCTTCAGCCGCCTGCTCGGCTACAGTCTGCTGGCATTGGGGATTGGCACTGCTGCCCTGCTGGGCTATGCCAGCCTGTTATCCTGGCGTATAGGCCGGCTGAGCCGGGCCGCCAGGGACGTCGTGCGCGATGACGGGGTTCTACTGGACAACTTCCCCCGCAGCGACGCGCCGGATGAGATCGGCGCGCTGTCGCGCCGCTACGCTGACCTCCTGGACAACCTGAGAAGCCACCAGCAGTACCTCAGAACCCTCAGCCGAAAACTTTCTCACGAACTGCGTACGCCCATCGTGGTGGTCCAGACCTCGCTGGAGAACCTGGAACAGGTGCCCCAGGGATCCACGGAACAGGCGATCTATCTGGCGCGCGCCCGGGAGGGACTTGCGCGGCTGGGCAATATTCTCACGGCCATGAGTGAAGCGAGCCGGCTCGAGGACAGTATCCGCAACAACAAACTGGAAACGCATGACCTGGTGCCGCTGTTGAGGGAGGTGTTCGATGCCTACCGGGTCGTGTACTCCCGACACGCACTGTCGTTCACCTGTAAGCCGGAGCGCGCCTTGGCCAGGATAGCGCCGGACCTACTGGTCCAGGCCCTGGACAAACTTATGGACAACGCAGCTACATTTTGTCCCGAGGGCGGGCGGATTGACGTTACCCTGGCCGAAGCCGGGCAGGAGTGGGCCCTTGGCGTCAGCAACGAAGGACCGCCGCTGCCGGAAGCGGAGCGCAATCGCCTGTTCGAGCCGATGGTAACACTGCGCGAAGAGACCTCAGCCGACATTCACCTGGGGCTGGGTCTTCACATCGTGCGCCTCATCGCCGATTATTGCGGCGGCCGAGTCACTGCCTCCGACCTTCCCGACCGCTCCGGGGTCAGCTTCACACTTTTCCTTCCAGCGCTCGACTGAGTTAACGATAGCGAACCTGCGCGGGTTGGCAGAATTCTTATGGCCAATAAAAAAGGCCTCCGAAGAGGCCTTTGAAGTCAGCTGGTACAGCAGTGCGTCATTTTGATGCGGCCGCACCTTCGCTGAGTTGTTCCATGACCTGGTCGAGAGAGAAGCTGGCCGCTTTCTGCCGCGGCGGGTACTTCTTGAAGGTTCCCAGGAACTCGCCCACGTAGGCCTGTGCCGGCACCAGCATAAAGGCGTGATCAAGCCACCAGTCGTCGTAGGTGTTGGAGGTAATCATGGCGCGCTCATAAGGGTCGCGGCGCAGGTTCACGACCATCGGGGCGCGCAGCGGAATAAAGGGCTCCCGCCAGGCCTGCAGGGTCGCTTCAACCCGCTGCTCCATGAAGATCAGCTTCCAGTCCTGGTAACGCAGGGCGGTCAGGTCGCCGTCATCCGAGAAGTAGAAAATCTCCCTGCGCGGTCCTTCCTTCTCCTGCCCGGTGAGGTAAGGCAGGAAGTTGTAGCCGTCCAGGTGAACCTTGTAGCTGCGGCCGATGGCGCGATGCCCCTTTAGCAGCTTCTCCTTGACGTCCGGCTCGCCCGCTGCTGCCAAGAATGTGGGCAGCCAGTCCATGTGGTGCATGATCTCGTTAGACACAGAGCCGGCCTCAATCTTGCCGGGCCACCGCACCACTGAAGGCACCCTCCAGCCGCCTTCCCAGTTGGTATTCTTCTCGCCGCGGAAAGGGGTCATGGCGGCATCCGGCCAGGTGTTCATGTGCGGGCCGTTGTCGGTGGAATAAAACACGATGGTGTTGTCGGCGATGCCCAACTTATCCAGCTTGTCCAGGAACAGGCCGATGTGCGCGTCGTGCTCCAACATACCGCAGGTGTACTCATCCGGACCGGCAAAGGCCCGGGTGAACTTTTCCTGGCACCACTTCATCTTTTCGTCAGCCACGTGGGTGCGGAAATGCATACGAGTGCCGCTCCACCAGACGAAGAAGGGTTTGTCATCCTTCACCGCCTTTTCGATGAACTTGAGGGCCTCGGCGGCGGTATCGTCATCGACCGATTCCATACGTTTTTTGGTCAGTGGGCCGGTGTCCTCAATCTTGCCATCAGCGCTGGAACGAATAACCCCGCGCGGGCCAAACTTCTTGCGGAACTCCGGGTTCTTGGGATAATCCGGGAGTTCGGGCTCCTCCTCTGCGTTCAGGTGGTAGAGGTTTCCGTAGAACTCGTCAAAGCCGTGGTTGGTCGGGAGGTGCTCGTCCCGGTCACCGAGGTGGTTCTTGCCAAACTGGCCGGTGACATAGCCGTGGTTTTTCAGCAGGCCAGCAATGGTCGGCTCCTCCTCGCGCATGCCGAGTTCGGCCCCTGGCAGGCCGACTTTACTCAGGCCGGTACGGAACACCGATTGCCCCATAATGAAGGAAGAGCGACCGGCGGTGCAGCTCTGCTCGCCGTAATAATCGGTGAAGATCATTCCCTCATTGGCGATACGGTCGATGTTGGGCGTGCTATAGCCCATCAGACCCATGGTATAGGCGCTGATGTTGGACTGGCCCACATCGTCACCCCAGACCACCAGGATATTGGGTTTGTCCGCCGCCTGAACCAGGCTGGCGCAACACGCCAGGGCGAACGCCACCAGCATTTTTTGTAGACGCATCATGCTTTTTTTTCCTCTTGCGTTGAAATGAGCCCGGGAATTGCGGGCATTCTCGGATTGAACTATAGCTGAATTCGAAGCCAATGCCAGCAGATTAACTCACAAAGGCCGCCTGCTTGATCTCCGCCAGCTGGTCGCGAATGGCGGCCGCCTCCTCAAACTCCAGATTTCTGGCGTGCTCCTGCATCTGACCCTCCAGTTGCTTGAGTTTGCGGGCCAGGGCGGCGGGCGACAGATGGGCGATCTCCGTGCTGTAGGCCAGCTGTGTCTCGGCGACCTTGCGGCCTTTTGCCTTGCCACGGGTTGGCATGCGCCGTGCGCCCTCCATGATGTCCTGTACGGATTTCTCGACCCCCCGGGGGGTGATGCCATGTTCGCGATTGAAGGCCAACTGCCTGTCCCGGCGGCGATCGGTCTCCGCCATGGCTCGCTCCATCGAGCCGGTCACCCGGTCGGCATATAAAATCGCACGGCCATTGAGATTACGGGCTGCGCGGCCGATGGTCTGGATCAGGGATCGGTCGGAGCGCAGGAAGCCCTCCTTGTCGGCATCGAGGATGGCCACCAGGGACACCTCCGGCATATCCAGCCCCTCCCGCAGCAGGTTGATGCCCACCAGCACATCGAACTTGCCCAGGCGCAGGTCGCGGATGATCTCCACCCGCTCCACGGTATCGATGTCCGAGTGCAGGTAGCGCACCCGCACGCCATGCTCACCGAGGTACTCCGTGAGATCTTCCGCCATGCGCTTGGTGAGCGTTGTGACGAGCACCCGCTCGCCACGCTCCACTGTGAGGTTGATTTCACCCAGCAGGTCGTCCACCTGGCTGCTCGCGGGGCGCACCTCGAGCGCCGGATCCACCAGCCCCGTCGGCCGCACCACCTGCTCTACTGTGCGCCCTGCGTGTTCCCGCTCGTAGGGGCCGGGTGTGGCCGATACGAAAACCGCCTGTGGAACCAGGCGCTCCCACTCCTCGAAACGCAGCGGCCGGTTGTCCAGGGCCGAGGGCAGGCGGAACCCGAACTCCACCAGGGTCTCCTTGCGGGAGCGGTCGCCGCGGTACATACCGCCGATCTGGGGAATGGTGGCATGGGACTCGTCGACGATAACCAGGGCATTATCCGGCAGGTATTCAAACAGCGTCGGGGGTGGCTCCCCGGGGGCGCGACCGGACAGGTAACGCGAGTAGTTCTCTATACCCGTGCAATAGCCCAGTTCCCGGATCATCTCCATATCGTAGCGGGTACGCTGCTCCAGGCGCTGGGCCTCCACCAGCTTGTCGTTCTCTTTCAACTGCTTCAGGCGTTCCGCCAGTTCCTCCTCGATCTGTTCCACGGCGCCCAGCATCACATCGCGAGGCGTCACATAGTGACTCTTGGGGAATATGGTGACCCGGGGCACCTTGTTCTCTATGGCGCCGGTTAGCGGGTCGAACCAGTAGATACTGTCGACCTCTTCGTCGAACAGTTCCACCCGCACGGCTTCACGCTCTGAGTCCGCCGGGAAGATGTCGATCACGTCGCCGCGCACCCGGTAGGTGCCCCGGGAGAAATCCATGTCGTTGCGAGTGTACTGCAACTCTGCCAGCTGCCGCAGAACCTGGCGCTGGTCGATGATCTCCCCCCGGGAGAGGTGCATCACCATCCGAAAATAGGACTCGGGATCGCCGAGGCCGTAGATCGCAGACACTGTGGCCACCACCAGGCAGTCCTCCCGCTCCATCAGGGCCTTGGTGGCAGAGAGCCGCATCTGCTCGATGTGTTCGTTCACGGAGGAGTCCTTCTCGATGTAGGTATCGGAGGACGGCACATAGGCCTCGGGCTGGTAGTAGTCGTAATAGGAAACGAAATACTCCACCGCGTTGTTGGGAAAGAACTCCCGGAACTCCCCATACAACTGGGCAGCCAGGGTTTTGTTGTGCGCCATCACGATGGTGGGACGCTGTAGCTGCTCCACCACGTGGGCCATGGTGAAGGTCTTGCCCGAGCCGGTCACACCGAGCAGGACCTGCGAAGCCAGGCCTGCCTGCACCCCCTCCACCAATTGCCGGATGGCCTCCGGCTGGTCGCCAGCGGGCTGGAATGTGGAATTAACCTCAAAGGGTCTGGACATGAGCTTGGCGTGGGTCTGATCGGGGGAAATAGCCGTTTATTATCATCTACATAGATCTGAATTGCAGCCTTTGCCCAGACCTCGTCCAGAGCTGGAAATAATCCCGATTTTCGCCTTGACCCGACCCACCTCCGTCATTAATATACGCGGCCTCTGGTTAACGCCATTCCGCCTTAGCTCAGTTGGTAGAGCAAATGACTGTTAATCATTGGGTCGCTGGTTCGAGCCCAGCAGGCGGAGCCAAATTACCATCAATATCAAGGGGTTACACAATGTGTAGCCCCTTTTTATTTGCCCCCGCAGAACTGGTTGACGCACTGGGAAATAACCACTTTTGATTCCGCTGATACCTAAAAATAGGCGGAAAAAACAGCTCACATTCTGACCAAATGAGGCCCCCTGCTGCGTCGCGCCATAAGCTCGCGAAAAGCATCTAACCCAAATAACTTAAAGCAAACACCCCGCCACCGGCGATATCTGTTTTAGACAGGCAATTCCACTGGCTCACGCTCCCGGGCGCTGGCAGCGGACTGAGCTATGCTTTGGTCATGGATGAATTCAACCACGAGCAGATAAAGCGCCTTCGGGATGAGTACCTTGACCTGTACAAGCACCAGCGGCGCTATCTGATTGAGATCGCGATAGCAGTGGGCTTCATGGGCCTGGTGGCAGGGTTTCTGGCAGGGGCAATCTGGCAATGGAAGCAATTTGCGGATGCCCATCCCGTGATCACGGTTGAGCCTGAGCCAGTAGCAGAGCCAGAATCTACTCAGATCAAGATATAACCGGACGTCGCCTTCCACATATCGGTGGCTCACGTACCCCACTCACCCAGCTACAAATGCAGCCAAGCCCGACTTCTGTGCATCCGAATAGCAAAGCCTGGTTCTTTGCTTCACTTGCAACACTCCTTCCCTATCGCGAGAAATTAGAATGTTGCATCGATCGTTTGAATCCGCACCCAATCCCGGCCAAAGCGCCACTCACGAGT
>JAHEEV010000083.1:0-1339 GCA_024640505.1 Halieaceae bacterium | reverse complement strand
GAATAGCAAAGCCTGGTTCTTTGCTTCACTTGCAACACTCCTTCCCTATCGCGAGAAATTAGAATGTTGCATCGATCGTTTGAATCCGCACCCAATCCCGGCCAAAGCGCCACTCACGAGTCGGGCGAACGTTTTGGGCGACGGATAGCGGCCTGCCATTTCCGGAGGCGATCCAAACTCCTTGGGTGGCATATCCAGGCCTTCATACGGCTAACTGCGAGGTCGATGGATATCTTGCTATAGATACCCTGCCTGAAGAACGTAATCCACCCCTTTCACCTCAAGTGCTTCAAGCCCTAGTGGGTGGTCAAGGCGTATTGGATGGCAACACCCTTCACATCGCGGATGTTAATTGGGCGATTGGTGATTTACTGAGAATCGTCGCAACGCAGGCGGAGAACATGCCTTGATAGGCCAATGCTGATGCCAGTTTAAAGGTCGCCTAATTAAATTGAGTTTCCCATGCGCCAGGGGTGGCGACAACGGACATTCGACATATCATAGCCAGAAGGTCTCAAAATAGACTCCGGTCCTTTCACTCGTGCCAGATCGGCACTCCTGGATGGCTGCTCTTCTCGAAAGCGGCAGGTCGTGCATTCGAGTCGCGCCAGGCTTTTGCAGGCCATCGCGATTACCGCGAAAATCGTAGATTCTTTTGTACTATTTTGGGGTGTTCCAGTAGCCTTATTGTGAATAGCAATAAGAAACCGTGAAAACAGCGAGATAGGACCATGGATGACAAGACATACGATACCGTGGTGGTGGGGGGAGGCATTGCCGGCCTGACTTCAGCTGCCTACCTCGCGCGCGGCGGGCAGAATGTTCTACTCATCGAAAAGAACAAGGAGTTCGGGGGACTGGTCAGCACCTTTTCACACAATGGTTTTCACTTTGATGCCGGGGTTCGTGCGCTGGAAGATGCAGGGGTTATCTTTCCAATGCTGAAGGAACTCGATATCGAGCTTCAATTTGTGAAGAGCCCTGTATCCGTTGGTGTCGAAGAGCACATTCTCAATATTGAGAACCTGGATAGCCTTATCGGTTACAAGGAGCTCTTGGTCAAGCTGTACCCTGAGAGTGAAGCAGAAATTAATGCACTCGTGAAAAGCATACGGAAGATCATGAAAGACATGGACGTGCTCTATGGCATAGAAAATCCTGTCTTCAAGGATTTAAAGCATGACAAAGCCTTTATTTTCCGCAAATTGCTGCCTTGGCTGCCGAAGTTCATGTTCACCGCCAGAAAGATCAACAAAATGCACATGCCCGTAGAGGATTATCTCAAAAACCTGATCAGTAATCCCTCACTGCGGGATATCGTTGCACAGCATTTTTTCAA
>JAHEEV010000220.1 GCA_024640505.1 Halieaceae bacterium | reverse complement strand
CGCCCACGGAGTGGGCTCCTACAAGGTACGGGCCCTGTGGGAGGGGGCTCCGGACGCGATCGCCCACGGAGTGGGCTCCTACAAGGTACGGGCTCTGTGGGAGGGGGCTCCGGCCGCGATCGCCCACGGAGTGGGCTCCCACAAGGTGTGGCAAGAGAGAGGACTAACCCGTTCAACTTTTCATTTTGACCAGCAGGGAATAGACCGTGTTGGCAAATTTGCCGTAGGGCGGCTGCAGGAACTTCATCGAACTGAAGCCCGCCTGGTAAAACACCGGGCGCAGCTTGGAGAACGCGACGAAGCCTTCGTAGCCATGGTAGTGACCCATGCCACTGGGACCGACGCCGCCAAAGGGAATATCGTGCTGGGCCACGTGGAACAGGGCATCGTTGACGGTGACGCCGCCAGACATGATGCGGTCGATGTACATCTGCGCCAGGGCCTTGTCATTGGTGAACGGATACAGGGCCAGGGGGCGATCGTGGGAGTTCACGTACTTCACGACTTCCTCTGGATTGGAGTAGGTGCGCACCTTGAGGATCGGCCCGAACGTTTCCCGCCCGCTGATGATCATATCGGGGACGGGGTCCGTGACGATATGCAGCGGCATCTTGCGCTGTGCGGCATTCGGCTGCTGATCGCCGTGCAGGTTGATCACTGAGCCGCCCCTGGTGCGCGCATCCTCCAGCGTTTCGAGCAGGCGCTGGAAGGACCGGTCATCGATAATCGACGTGTAGTCCGCACTGTTGATATCCGGCACATGTTTGGCGACATAGGCTTTGGCCAGGCGAACGAATTCGTCCTTCTGGCTTTCGTGCACAAACACGTAATCGACGTTGGTGCAGATCTGTCCGGCGTTGAACTGCTTCACGAACATGATGCGCTGCACCGCCTTCTCCAATGAGTACGACGGGTCGATGACCGCAGGTGCCTTGCCACCGAGCTCCAGAATCACCGGACACAGGTTCTGCGCCGCGGAGGCCATCACCGCGCGCCCGGTCTGGCCGGAGCCGGTGAACATGATCAGGTCGAAGGGTATCTGGGAAAACTCGATGCCGACGCCGCCGGTCTCCTCGAAGAAGGCCAGTTTTTCCGCAGGGAAATACTGGGGAACGATCTTGATGAACAGCCGGCTCAGGGCAATCGAGTTCTCTGACATCTTGACCATGGCCCGGTTGCCTGCCGCGAAGGCCGCCGCCAGGGGCAGAAAGCTCAGGTTGACCGGGAAGTTCCAGGGAACAATGACACCGACCACCCCCAGTGGCTGGGGAATGACGCGGTTTTTGGCGCCCGGGAACATGGTCTGGTCCACGTGGCGTTTCTGCACCTTCATCCACTTTTTCAGGTGCTTGATCTTGTCGCTGATCCCGTCGGTGACGGCAATGATCTCGGCAAACAGGCTCTCGTGGCGGGAGCGGCTGCCATAGTCGGAACTGATGGCCTCGATAATGGCATCCCGGTTTTCGTTGATCATCCGCTTCAGGTTGAGCAGGTCTTCCTTGCGCTGCTGGTAGGTCGGGACCGGGTCGGCAAGATAAGCCTCACGCTGTTTGTCAAAAGCCTCCCGCAGCATGGCTGAATGCTGGGTGCTCAAATTGTCCTGGGCTATGGTCATTCTCTTATCCTCCTTTTACTGAACCGGGTCGTTTGACGACTGAACTTACCCGCATTCTAGTCCCAAATACTGTTCACTTCTTGACAATCGACACCTAAATACCGGGTCGAGACACTAAATTCCGGTCATATCAGGCCAGACAGTGGTCCCGCGTATGCTCAGGCCTTCTTCCAGTTGGGAGCTCGCCGCTCGAAAAATGCCCCAACTCCCTCCTCCGCATCCGGGGAGGTCATGCCACAGAGCATGGCATCATTGGCAAAGCGGAAGGCCTCCTCGATAGGCATTTCGATCTGGCGGTAAAACGCCTCTTTGCCGGACCGGATCCCCTGGGCCGATTTCGAGGCAATCTTCTGGGCCAGCTCCTCGGTAGCCTGGTGCAGTTGCTCTGCGGGTACGGCCCGGTTGATCAGACCGAAGCGCAGGGCATCCGAGGTGGAGAACAGGTCACCGGTCAATGCCATTTCCATGGCGTGCTTGCGATGGATGTTTCTTCCCACACCCACCAGCGGCGTGGTACAGAAAAGACCGATGTTGACGCCGGGGGTGCAGAACTGCACCGGCTCTGCGGCGATGGCGAGGTCGCAGGCGGAGACCAGCTGGCACCCGGCGGCCGTCGCCGTGCCCTGGACGCTGGCAATGATCGCCTTGGGCGAGTGCACGATCGCCAGCATCATCTGCGAGCAGTCCAGCAGCACCTGCCGGATTCGGGACTCCCGGTGCACCGGGCTCTCGCCCATCCCCACGCCCATCTCTTTCAGGTCGTGTCCGGCGGAGAACACCGGACCACTGCCCGTCAGTACGATGGCCCGCACTGACGCATTGTGGTTGGCGCGCTCCAGGGCGGACCTTATGCCGGCGATCATCCCACTGGAGAGCGGGTTGCGCTGCTGCGGCCGGTTGAGCGTCAGCCACAGCACACTGCCGGACATCTCTTCGGTAACATAGGGCGCTGACTCTGCTTCGTTCACAGGATCCCCTCCTCCTTGCGGCTGTTCGTTTCGCGATGAAGCATAGCATGTAAGCCGGTGCCGGAAACGCCGGGAGGCGATTGCCGGGTTGACGACACTCGGCCATCCCCATCACTGCTATAGTGGTCCCTGAGAACAAGCGGAGAACAATAAGCAATGGCCTATGCAGGACTCCTGGGCAGCGTCGCCCTGCTCATCTGGCTCGCCTTACGCGGCGTCAATATCATTTTTGCGTCAATGCTGTGTTCGTTCATTGTCATCATTTCGAACGGACTGCCGCTCGCCGCGGGCATGACAGAGTACTACTCCTTCGGACCGCTCGGTGCCTTCACCTTCGCGGGCAAGTTCTTTCTGCTGTTCGCCGCTGGCGCCATGTTCGGCCGCGTCATGGGCGACAGCCATGCCGCCTCCAGTATCGCCCTGGCGCTGGTCCGCAAGCTGGGCGCGCACCGGGCCCTGTGGATTACCACCCTGGCCTGCGCCCTGCTGACTTACGGTGGCGTGGTAGTGTTCGTGGTGATATTCGCCATGTACCCGCTGGGACTGAAGCTTCTACAGGAGGCGGATATTCCCAAACGCCTGTTCTGCGCCGCCCTGGCCCTGGGCTCCGGCACCTTCACCCTGACGGCCCTGCCCGGTACGCCCTCGATTCACAATGTGATCTCCTCCGTGGCCCTGGGAACGGACCTGTTCGCAGGTTTCTGGATCGGCCTGTTGGGCGGCATACTGATGTTTGCCGGCGGCATCTGGTACCTGGAGCGCCAACGCCTGCTGGCAGCCCAGCGGGGCGAGCACTTCACGCCAGGTCCCCATGACCGGATCTCCTCCATCGACGAGAGTGATTATCCGGCCTGGCCGCTCGCATGCCTGCCCCTGGCGGTCGTACTGATGACCATCATCGTACCCCGGGTCATCACGATAGCGCTGTCACCCGAGGCACTGCAGGGCGAAAGCGCTCTCTTCGACCTGTTGCGCTTTGCCAACAGCCAGCCGCTGGTGTGGCCCAGTATTGCCCTCCTGAGCGGTTCCTTCCTGGCGTCCCTGCTGTTCGGCAGCGTACGGGGTGAGGCACTGCAGGTGATGGGCAACGGCGTACAGGATTCCATCATGCCGTTGATCAATACCGCCGCGGTCATCGGTTTTGGCGGCGTGGTAACACACACCGCGGGCTTCGGACAGTTCACGGGCCTCATGCTGGAGTCGGGCCTGCCGCCCCTGTTGTCCATGTTCTCATCGGTGAGCCTGGTATCGGCCATCACCGGCTCCGCCTCCGGGGGCCTGCAGATCTTCATGCAGACCATGGCGCCCGCCTACCTGGACATGGGTATCGAGCCGCAGGTCCTGCACCGTATCGCCACCATGGCCAGCGGGGGGTTCGACTCCCTCCCCCACTGCGGCGCCGTCGTCGCCATGCTCACCATCACCGGCCTGAGCCACCGGGAGGCCTATCGCGACGTCGGCGTCATCACCGTGATCATTCCGGTCGTCGTGACGCTGGCCATGATGGGG
>JAHEEV010000082.1:2442-14576 GCA_024640505.1 Halieaceae bacterium | reverse complement strand
TTTCCCGAGCATGACACCACACCCACTGGCCTATGTCTTCAAGAAGGAGTTGCTGCGCATCCCGATTTTCGGCTGGTGCATGGCAGCCGTAAAGATGGTCCACATCGATCGCAGCAAGCGCAGCGAAGCCTGGGCCAAGGTCGCAGAGCAGGGGCGGGAATTGATGGACCGTGGCAAGTGGGTCATCATGTTTCCGGAAGGCACCCGCACGGAACGGGGAAAAAAGGGTGACTACAAATCGGGCGCAACCCGACTGGCGGTGGCAACCGCGGCTTCCGTGATACCCGTTGCGGTGACCTCAGGTCGCTGCTGGCCCAGGCGCTCCTTCTCCTTTGTGCCAGGTATCATCGATGTCTCCATCGGCCAACCGGTCAGTGCGGAGGGGCGTGAGCCCGGCGAATTGATGGACGAAGTCGAACGCTGGATCGAAAGCGAAATGCGTCGGCTGGACCCCGATGCCTACAACCCCTAACGAGAGGAGTGTCTCATGTCAGTCGGAAAGATTGTGTTATTGGCGATATATGCAGTGCTGGTCGCGCTGGTTATTGCCCTGCCGGGAACCACGGCGGCCTCGGTGGCTTACTGGATTATTATCACCCTGGTCGTGGTGCACCTGCTGGAGGTGATTGCTTTCTTCCGGCTGGCGCAACGCGCAGGCGGTTCCCTGCCGGTTCACCTGTTACAGGTTTTCTTCTTCGGTATCCTGCATAAGCCGGAAATGGAAGCGGCGGCTGCCAGGCAATGAACCGGCTGTCAGGCAGAGGATGGCGTTGATATGACGATACAGACACGACTCGTGGCGTATAAGCACGGCCCGGTTGAACTGGAGGGAATGCTGGCGTGGGACGATGCGGATGACCGTCCCCGCCCTGCAGTGGCCATCGCCCATACCTGGGCTGGACGCGGTGCGTTTGAAGAGAATAAGGCCGTAGCGCTTGCTGAGTCGGGGTATGTGGGATTCGCGGTGGATATGTACGGTCGTGGCATCCTGGGCGGTTCCCCGCAGGAGAACGCCGGACTGATGTCACCGTTTATGGAGGACCGGGCCCTGTTGCAGGATCGCATCAATCGCGCAGTCGACGTGCTGCGCGAGCAGCCGGAGGTGGATGCAGGTCGTATCGCAGCGATGGGCTTCTGTTTCGGCGGCCTCTGTGTGCTGGACCTGGCCCGGTCTGGCAGCGACGTCCTCGGAGTTGTCAGTTTTCATGGCATGTTCGGCGCGCCGGGCAACACGGCGGGAAATTCGATCAGGGCCAGGGTACTGTGTCTGCATGGCTACGATGATCCCATGGCCAGGCCCGAGAGCGTGCTGGCGCTGGGCACCGAACTCTCCGAAGCGGGCGCCGACTGGCAGGTGCATGCCTATGGCAATACGGTACACGCCTTTACCAACCCGGCGGCCAATGATCCTGCCATGGGTACGGTCTACAGCCCGGTGGCGGACCGGCGTTCCTGGGTGGCGTTAGGGAATTTTCTCGAGGAACTGTTCCTGCTCGACTGAAGCCCAAAGCGCGTCGCACCCGCTATGGCACCAGCACCGCCGCACCGCTGAAACGGCCGCAGCGCAGGTCGTCCAGGGCCTGGTTGGCCTGCTCCAGCGGATAGCTGTGTACCGTGGTTGCTACCGGTATTGCCGCCGCCAGCGGGAGGAACTCCTCCCCGTCCCGCCGCGTCAGGTTGGCTACGGAACAGATCTCCCGCTCTCCCCAGAGAATGTCGTAGGGAAAGGACGGGATATCGCTCATGTGTATACCGGCACAGACCACCCGGCCACCCTTGCGCACACTGCGCAGGGCCTGTGGTACCAATTCGCCCGCCGGAGCAAAGATGATGGCCCCGTCCAGCGCCACCGGAGGCGTCTGCGTGGAGTCTCCGGCCCAGGCCGCGCCGAGCTCTCGCGCGAACGCCTGGGCGTCCGTATCGCCCTCCCGCGTGAGGGCATGGATCTGCTGTCCCCGGTAGTTCGCCACCTGGATCAGGATATGGGCTGCGGCGCCGAACCCGTACAGACCGATGTTCTGGCAGTGCTCCACCAGCCGGTAGGCCCGATAGCCGATCAGCCCGGCACAGAGGAGGGGGGCTGCCTGTGTATCGTCGTAGCCCGCAGGCAGGGGAAAACAATAGTCGGCGCTGGCCACCGTATACTCGGCAAAGCCGCCGTTGATCTGGTAACCGGTATAGCGGGCAGAATCACAGAGATTCTCCTTTTCGTGACGGCAATACCAACAGTGGCCGCAACTGCCTCCCAGCCATGGCACCCCGACCCGCTCGCCCGGTTTGAAACCTTCCACCCCGGCGCCCAGTTGTGTCACCCGGCCGACAATCTGGTGGCCCGGTACCAGGGGGAGGGTGGGCTCGGTCAGGTCGCCATCCACCACGTGCAGGTCCGTGCGGCAGATACCGCAGGACAGCACCTGGAGGAGTAATTCACCTTCTCCCGGCTCCGGGATCGGCAGGTCTCGCAAGACCAGGGGCGTGCGTTGTTGCTCCATTACCATGGCTCTCATGGTTTCATTCCCGATCCGTCAGCTCGTCGAGGCCCTGTTCCATGGTGTCGCAGAAGGTTCTCAGGATCTGCACGCGCGCATAGCGTTTATCGTTGCCGGATACCAGGGTCCAGGGTGCGTGTCGTGTGCTGGTGCGGCTGACCATCTGGTCGACCGCCAGTTCGTAGTCGTGCCATTTGTCGCGATTGCGCCAGTCGTCTTCCGTCATTTTGTGTTGCTTGTGAGGCTGCTTCTCCCGGGCGCGGAAGCGCGTGAGCTGTTCTTCCGGGCTGATATGAATCCAGAACTTGAGCACGATACAGCCATGGTCCACCAGTTGCTTTTCGAACTGGTTGATTTCGCTGTAGGCACGCTGCCACTCCCCATGCGTAGCGAATCCCTCTACCCGCTCTACGAGAACCCTGCCATACCACGAGCGATCGAAAAAGGTGGCGCGGCCATCGCGGCGCAGTTGTCGCCAGAATCGCCACAGGTAATGATGAGCACTTTCCTCTTCTGTAGGCGCAGCAAACTGGACCAGCCGATACAGGCGGGGATCGATGGCCTGGGTGACGCGCCGGATCGCCGAGCCCTTGCCGGCCGCATCCCAGCCCTCGAACACCGCCACCACCGAACGACGCTGTCGATAGGCGCGCCAGGCCAGATCCTGCAGTTGCGACTGGTATTGGGCCAGTTGCTCGCGGTAGTCAGCCTTGCTGAGCCTGAGCTCGAGATCGACGCTGTCCAGTACCGTCGGTTGGGGACCGGCCGGTTCAAGTTTTTCGTCATCAGGCGATTTTTCTGTCACTCGTGGGCGGCAGGAGTGGTTCTGCATGGCCTTGAGAATGATCTCCCCGGCGGTGACATCGCGATAATAACGGTCCGCCGCCTCTATCAGGTGCCACGGGCTGTGGCTGGAGTCCGTTGCCAGGATCAGTCGTTCGGAAACATCCAGGGTTTCCCGGTACTTGCCTCGCAACTCGTAGGGCCGGTCACTGATTCGCGGATTCTGCTGGGTGTCCGGTGCCTTGCCGTCCAGTTGCATCCGCTGCACTTCTTCGCTCACGTGCAACCACAGCTTGATGATAAGGGCGCCATCGTCGGTCAGCATGCGCTCGAAGCCCTCGATCTGCTGGCAGGCGAGGGCGAACTCCTCACCGTCGATGGCCCTGTTGACTGCCGCCTGGGCCGGCTGTGTATACCAGGATCCGAGGAAGATGCCGATCTCACCCCGGGGTGGGAGCCGCCGCCAGAAACGGTAGAAAAAGGGCCGCTCCTCCTCCTCGTCAGAATGCTCCCAGTAGGTGTTGGTGCGGATGCCCCGGGGATCCATCCACTCGTTCAGGCGGTGAACCAGAGAGCCCTTGCCCGCCCCGTCGAGCCCCGCAATCACGATGATAACGGCGTGATCGCTTTCAGCGAGTTCGAACTGCGCCTGCAGCAGCTGGTGGCGAAGGGGTAGCTCCAGGTCGTTGAAATCGCTTTTCTTGATGCTTTTGCCGACTTCCAGTGTCTCGAACATGCGTTCTGCCTTCATCTGACTCAGCTGCTACTTTATCGTATTTTTAGACAGGGCATGAGTCTATAATCGTGCCCTTGCCAGCACAGGAGCCTGACGATGGGTTTTTACGACAAGCATGTTCTGCCGAGATTCATCAATTGCGCCTGCGGTACCAAGCCGATTATGAAGCAGCGCGAGAAGGTTGTCCCGCAGGCGAAGGGTACGGTGCTCGAGATCGGTATCGGCACGGGTCTCAATCTGCCCTTCTATGACACCGGGAAAGTGGAGCGGCTGATTGGCCTGGACCCCTCGGAGGAGTCCTGGGAACTGGCTGCACAGCGAGCGGCTCACCTGAATTTCGATGTTGAATTTATCGGCCTCCCGGGAGAAGAGATCCCCTTGCACGATGCCAGTGTGGATACCGTGCTGGTCACCTATGCGCTGTGTACCATTCCCGACCCGGTAGAGGCTCTTCGCGGTATGGGGCGCGTGCTGCGTCCGGGGGGCAAACTGATTTTCTGTGAGCATGGTCTTGCGCCGGATACCCGCGTGGTCAAATGGCAGGACCGGATCAATCCCCTCTGGCGCAAGCTGGCCGGAGGCTGCAACCTCAACCGTGATATCCCGACCCTACTGCGCCAGGGTGGATTCGAGATCAGTCACCTGGAGCAGAGCTACCTGCCGGGCACGCCGAAGTTCGCCGGCTTTAACTACTGGGGCGGTGCCGTGCTGGCAGCGCCCGGCCAGGCCTAGTCGGGCGCTGCCCAGAATTCCTTCGCATGCTGCGTCCCGCCAGACTACTGCCACTGGCTCTGCTGTGGCTTCTGCATGGCCCGGTGCTCGCGGAACCCCTTCTGGAGATAAGCCTCAAGGGCCTTGACGGAGAGCTGGAGAAAAACGCACTGGCCTGGCTGGGTGCGCCACCGGAGACTCCGCAGGAACGTCTTTTATCTATCGTGTCCATCGAGCAGGATCTGGAACGCAGCCTGCAGGCCCTGGGTTACTACAATTCAGAGATCGAGGTGGAGATTCAGCGCACAGAGCCGGTATGGCAGGCTCGGGTCGTCGTCGACCCCGGTGAGCCGGTGCGCGTCCGCCATATCAGCGTGCAGTTTAAGGGTGGCGTCACGCAGGACGAGGTTTTCGACCAACTGTTGTCGGAGATGCCGTTCAGCCGCGGGGATGTGCTGCATCACGGCGAATTCGATACCTTTCGCAGCCGGGTTCTGGCGCTGGGTTTGCGCCGGGGGTACTTCGATGGTGTCCTGACCCTGAGCCGGGTCGAGGTCGAGCCCCTCGGTGGCACGGCCGATATCTTCCTCCATTACGACAGCGGGGAGCGCTATCTGTTCGGAAGTCTCGATTATGACCACGAGCAGATAATGAGCCCATTGCTCGAGCCCCTGCGAAACTTTCAGGCCGGAGATTACTACGACCAGGCAAAACTGCAGCAATTCCAGTCGGCGCTGCAGCGCACGGGCTATTTCTCCAGTGTGCTGGTAAGACCCGAGACGGAGATTGCGGAAAATACCATCGTGCCTATCTCCCTGGTGTTGTTTCCGGCCGAGCGACATCGGTTCAATGTCGGCGTTGGCTTCAGCACCGATACAGAGGAACGGTTCTCAGTCACCTGGCGCACGCCTCGCGTGAATCGCTATGGTCACCGCCAGGAGACCCGTCTGCAGTATTCGCGTATCAACCCCAGTGGCCGCTTCACCTATACCATCCCGCTCAAACACCCCCTCGACGACGTGCTGCAGCTGTCTGCACGCCTGGAGGACAATGAGTTCGGCGATCTGGACAGCCGCCAGCAGGAGCTGGGTGTCAGGCGCGAGACCAGCCGGGGTGGCTGGGTGCGCGGCCTTTCCCTGCGGGGGTTGAATGAATCCTGGCGCCTTCTGGGAGAGGATAAGGAAAACAGTTACCTGTTGCCGGGGGTATCGTTTTCCCGTCGTGATCGCACGGGCAGCGCGGTTAATCCCCGCGGCGGGTTCGGGCAGGTGTACCAGATTGAGGCTGGTGGCGAGGATCTGGGGTCTGACATTGACCTGCTGCGGGCTACGGCCAATTTCCGTGTCATTGCCACACCTCTGCACCCCCATCGCTTCGTGGGGAAGCTCGATCTGGGAGCTGCTCTGGTTGCGGATGGGGACGAGGACGAGTTGGCCCCCTCACTGGGCTACTTCGCGGGAGGCAGCCAGAGCATTCGCGGCTACGGCTATCAGTCCATCGGCAACGAGATAGAGATCACCGATGAAAAAGGCGTCGAGAAGAGCCTGGTGGTGGGCGGAACCCGGCTGCTCGTTGCCAGCCTGGAGTATCAGTATGCCTTCACTGACGCGTGGCGCGGGGCGGTGTTTGTCGATGGCGGCGATGCCTTCGATGAAGGCAACTTTGACATGAATGTGGGAGCAGGGTTCGGTATTCACTACGTCACAGCCGTGGGCGCGATACGCCTGGAGATTGCCAACCCTGTCACCGAAGATGATCCCAAGTGGCGTTTTCACCTGGCGGTGGGGGCAGAGTTTTGAGACGCACGCTGCGCGTCCTGACGTGGCTGGCAGCCGCGCTCGCCTTACTGGTTGCCACGGCGCCATTGCTCCCCTGGAGCACGCGCCTCCTGCTGGCGGGTGTAGAGCGCTTTTCACCCCTGGAAATTGATTACGGCAGCGGCAGCCTCGCGGGTGAATTGCATATCGTGCGCCTCTCCCTGGCTACGGGGAGCCTGATCCTTGAACTGGAGGACCTGAAGACCGAACTGGTGCCGGCCTGTCTCTGGCGCAGTGCCCTGTGTTTCAGGCAGCTCCACGCGGGCAGTCTGTCACTGGAATTGCTGCCCGCGCCGGACAATGGTGTGTCAGGGTCGGATGAAGGTAACAATGGTGAGGCGGAACAGTTCTCGATACCTGTCCGCATCGAGGCAGAAGTGCTGTCGATACAGTCCACGCGCGTGGCCTGGCCCGACGGAGAGTGGCGTCAGGGGCCGATGCTTGCCCAGGTCGAATTGGGTGGGTCCCATATCGATGTGATCGATGCGACTGTCGATGACGCTTACCTGGAGTTGCGAGAAGGGGAGGCTCCGCCGCCGGCGACCACAATGATCGAGTTGCCCGATATTGCGCTGCCCCTGCACGTGTCGGTCGATCACCTGCAGGTGCGGCAGTTGCACGGCAGCCTCTACGGCCAGACGCAGGTGTTGCAATCGGTGGAACTGCAGGGCGACTGGCGCAAGACGCGGCTGCGACTCGCCACTGCGCACATCCAGGCGACGCCCTGGGGCTCGCTGGCTCTCGATGGCCAGTTGCGAATGGAGGATACCTGGCCGCTGGACCTCAATGCAGTGCTGCTCCTGGAGGAGCCACCCGGATTGGATGCCCTCCATGGCCGCAAGCTTGCGCTTTACGCTGGCGGCAGCCTTGCCGACCTCACGTTAGAGGCACTCTCAGAAGGAGATCAGACGGTGACGGTCAGCAGTCAGCTGAACGTGCTGGACCGGGCGCTTCCATTTACCGCGGCGGTGGAAGCAGTGTGGCCCGAGCCGTTGCTGTTGTCGTCCCTGGTCGACATCCCGCCGGCTCTGGCCGATGTTGAGCTGCAGTCGCCAGTTGAGGCCACTATCAACGGGTCGCTTGGCGAGCAGGCTCTCGAGCTGTCCGCCGCCGCCAGCGGCCTTGGCTATCGCGATCTTTCGCTGGACCTGTCTGTTCAACATCGTGAAGGGCAGGTACGGGTGGCGCGACTGTCGTTGCGTGATCCGCAGGGAGACAATGCCCTGGACGGGAACGGCAGCCTCGGTATCGTCTTGCCCTACGAGGGCACTCTGGCTCTGCAATCCACGGGCTTCGACCTGCCGGCGCTTGGCGACTATGCCTCGGGACGGCTTGCCGGAGAAGTCACCGTGTCGGCTGCCTATAGCGGCGAAGCCTGGCAGGTTGCCGTCCGGGACGCGGAGCTGGAGGGGCAGGTGAACGGACTGCCCGCGCACATCACCGGGTTCGCAGGGTTGAACCATGAACTGACACTGGGTCCCAGCAACCTGCAGGCGGAGGTCAACCGGGCCCGCCTGTCGCTGCAGGCCTCGGGTGAGCGCGGCAAACCGGGCCGGCTGGAAATGCATATCGATGACCTCGGCCTGTGGCTGCCTGGTAATCGCGGTCAATTCGAGCTGACGGCTACGCTGGGCGAACTGGATGGCGACGTTGACCTGGCCGGCAGCCTGAGAGGCGTAGGTTTGAGCGGATTCGAGGTCGCCACCGGGCAGGTGTCGGGTCGGTATCGGCCACAGGAGAGCGATGCATTCGCGCTGGAGGTGGCACTGGAAGAGGCGTCCATCGGGGAACTTGCACTGGGCAGGGTCCTGCTGGCAGCGGAGGGTACCGCTGATCAGCAGACCCTGGTACTTGAGATGACCGGTGACCTGGAAGGCGACATCAAGGTGATCGGGGGGCCGGTGGGTGCCGACTGGCGCGGCGCACTCGCGCCAGCCGTCGTGCGCGCATCGGGGGACGCCTGGCTGCTCGATGAAGCCGTGGATCTCGCCTGGTCGCGGGATGCCGGGCTGGTAACCGTGGCCGGCCATTGTTGGCGCCAGGGGCGCACCCGGATCTGTCCCGGCAACCTGGAGTTGGGCGAGCGGGGCGCGGCCAGCCTGGAGATCGAGGGCGATCTCTCCTTCCTGGCCGGTTTTTATCCGGAGGAAATGGAAGTGCAGGGCTCGCTGGACCTTAAGGTGTCCGCCGCGTGGAGCCCCGATAGCCCGCTGGCCCTCGAGGGGTACTCGAACAGCCGCGATGTTCGCATCACCCGCAATTTCGGCGGCGGCGAGCAGGCAACGATCGCATGGGACCGGGCTGATGCACGCCTCGAGCAGCGGGCGGAAGGGCTGTATATCGAGGGTGCGATGCAGCGGGAGGGAAGCCGGGTTATCGCCCTGGAGCTGTTGCTGCCGCCGGATACCCGGTCCGGCGAGCTGTCGGGCGAGATCCGGCTGGACAACCTGCGCCTCGCGGCGCTGACACCCCTCATGCCCCGTTTGGCGGAATTGCAGGGAACGCTGTCAGGCAACCTGGTTCTCGGCGGCACACTGGACAGGCCTGACGCCACGGGTTCCATCAGGCTGGCGGGCGGACGGGTCGGCGTCGTCGGCAACCCCACCCCACTGGAGTCCCTGGACATGACCCTGCAGCTGGCGGGAGACCGGGGCACCCTGACCGGAACAGGCCTGCTTGGTGGTGGTCCCGTGTCGCTCGATGGGCAGCTGTTACTGAGACCCGATTTGAAGATGGAGATGAAGGTGACCGGGGAGCGACACCGCCTGCTGTTTCCGCCGGGGACAGAAATGCTGGTGTCGGAGTCCCTGTTGCTTGTGGCAGAAGGTAATCTGCTGGATGTCAGCGGCGAGATCATCGTGCACGAGGGTGAGCTGGCGTACGAGCGGCTCCCCGAGGGTAGCGTGGACGTCTCGGGCGATGTGGTCATCGTCGATTATGCGGGCAATGTCCTGCGCGAGGAACAACCCTTTGATACCCGGCTGGATATCCGGGTTACCATGCGGGAGCGTTTCGAGGTGGCTGTAGGCGGCCTGCGCGCTACGGTGGGTGGTGATCTGCAGGTCAGGCAGTCGCCGGGCCAGCCGTTGCAGTTATTCGGCAGCCTGAACGTGGTGGGTGGCGAACTGACGGCCTATCGGCAGCGTCTGATTATCCAGCGTGGCACCATTGCCTTTAGCGGCAGGGCGGACAACCCCGGGATCAATGTACGGGCAGAACGCGAAATCCGCGCAGAAAACGTGTCGGTGGGCGTGGAACTGCAGGGCACCCTGGAAACGCCGCAGATGCGAGTCTATTCGGAGCCGGCGATGTCGCAGAGCGAGGCTATGTCCTACCTGATCAGGGGCCGGGGCATGGACGCTGGTGCCGGCATGGATGGAACTGCAATGGCACTTTCCATGGGCGCTGACCTGGTCAACAGCAGCGGGGTTCTGTCGGGCTTCGAGCGCCTTCCGGGTATCAGCCAGATTCGACTCGGTGCCGAGGGGACCGCCGATGATACGGCGGCCACCGTCAGCGGTTATGTCGGGGAGCGGCTATACGTGGCCTACGGGATCGGTCTCTACGAACCCATTACGGTACTGACTGCCCGGCTCTATCTCAGTGCGCGCCTGTGGCTGGAAGTGGTCAGCAGGCTGGAAAATTCGGTAGACCTTTACTACTCCTTCGACATCAGGTGACCGGGCTCGGCCTGAGCGCCTTCAAACGGCTTTCGGGAGAATATACAGCTCCACCCGGCGGTTCTGTGCCCGACCCTGGGCAGAGGCATTGTCGGCGATCGGTTGATCGAAGGCCATGCCCTGGACCAGCATCCGCGTTCGCGCCACCTCGCGAGTCACAAGGTAGTCGGCGACACTGGCAGCCCGGCGTTCAGAGAGTGTCTGGTTGTGTGGCCGGCTGCCGGTATTGTCGGTGTGACCGGTCACGCGGATAGTGGTATCTGCGTATTTGGCCAGCACCAGACCCACTGAATCCAGCACGGAATAAAAGTCTGTGCGCAGGTTGTAGGAGTCGGTTTCGAAGGTGATGTTGCCCGGCATGATCAGACGGATGTTGTCTCCCTCTCGCGCAACCTGCACCCCCGTTCCCTGCAACTGTTCACGCAGCTTTTTTTCCTGCACGTCCATGTAGGCACCGACGCCCGCGCCTACAATGCCACAGCCCAGGGCAGCGTTACGCGCATGCTTACCCGACTCGATGGCACCGACCAGGCCGCAGACGGCCGCTGCTCCGGCGCCGTAGGTCGCCGCTTTGCTGGCCTGTTGCTCCCCCGTATAGGGATTGGTCGTGCAACCGGCCATCAGGATGATGCCGGACAAGGCGAGAATTTTTATTCCCTTCATGGTAATGCTCCTAATCATTGTGTGCGGCTTTCGATGCCGCCTCCCCGGTTATCTATCGACAGCGATGATAGTGCAGGGTTCGCCACGGTTCTGTAAAGTTTTGTAGCAACCCGGGATTCGATTGGTTACCGTACTGCACTGGCTTCGCAGGAGGAGGGCATCGGAACATGGTTAAATTGCGCACAGGTATCGGCACCCGGCGTCGCCCGCCTGCCCGATACGGCTGCTGATGGACCCGCTCACCCAGGGCGTGCTGGGGGCATCACTGCCCCAGGCCAGTGTGCGGGGGCGGCACGCGGCGGCGGCCGGCCTGCTCGGTTTTTTTGCCGGTATGGCAGCGGACCTCGACGTCCTGATCCGCTCTGATACGGACCCGCTGCTGTTTCTCGAGTACCATCGGCAGTTCACGCATTCCCTGATATTTATCCCTATCGGGGGTACGTTGTGCGCCCTGGTGCTGCACTACCTCATCGGCAGACGCCGACACCTCTCTTTTTCACAGAGCTGGCTTTACTGCACGCTCGGGTACGCCACTCACGCCGTCCTGGACACCTGTACAACCTATGGCACCATGCTGTTGTGGCCTTTCAGCGATGCGCGTTTCGCCTGGAACACGATCTCGATTATTGATCCCCTGTTCACGCTACCCATTCTGGTGGCGGTGCTGCTGGGCGGCCGCTTCGAGCGCCCCCTGTTCGCCCGGCTCGCACTTTGCTGGGCTGTCGGGTATATGCTGCTCGGCCTGTCCCAGCGCAACGAAGCGGTGGCAATGGGGCATGCACTGGCGGCGGAGCGGGGGCACCGACCGGTCCGGCTGGAGGCTAAACCGAGCTTCGCCAATATCCTGGTCTGGAAAATCGTGTACGAAACCGACGACCGTTTCCATGTCGACGCGGTGCGGGCCCGCTTTGCCCCCAGGGTATTTCCCGGGGACTCGGTGCAAAAGCTGGATATCGACCGCGATATGCCCTGGCTGGACAGGCGTTCCCAGCAGGCGCGGGATATCGAGCGCTTCCGCTGGTTCAGCAACGGTTATATCGCCCGGGATCCCCTGTTCGAAAACCGGGTGATCGACATCCGCTACTCCATCATTCCCAATGAGGTAGCCCCCCTCTGGAGTATCGAATTGCGCCCCGGAGCGGGCAGGGAGGAACATGCCGATTACCGGGTACACCGGGAGGCCGACACAGACCGCGCCGCCCTGATCTGGCGGATGATAGCCGGCGGCTGACCGCAGCCCGGCTGACCGCAGCCC
>JAHEEV010000082.1:0-2342 GCA_024640505.1 Halieaceae bacterium | reverse complement strand
AGCCCTCAGTCGGCGTAGACGGCCTTCGCCGCGAGAAGGGCCTTTCCTGATGTGATATCCGCGCCCTCACGACCCAGCACGGCTTCCAGTGCATTGAGGCAGGCCACGACATTCTGCTCGTTACTGGAGTGGCCCATGAGGCCGATACGCCAGGTCTTGCCTGCCAGAGCGCCGAGTCCCGCCCCTATCTCCAGGTTGAAGTCATTCAGCAGCGCACCGCGCACGACAGCGTCGTCGACGCCTGCCGGGATCAGTACGGAGTTGAGTTGCGGCAGGCGATCCTCCGGGGCCACGGCCATGGCAAGTCCCATGGCCTCCAGCCCGGCTACCAGCGCTTCGTGATTGCGGCGATGACGCCGGAATGACGCCTCCAACCCCTCCTCCTGGAGGATAACCAGTGCTTCGTGCAACGCATAGAGTGCGTTGACGGGCGCTGTATGGTGGTAGGCGCGTTTGCTGCTGCCGCCCCAGTAGCCCATGACCAGCTGCATATCCAGGAACCAGCTCTGTACCTTGTGGGTGCGTTTCTGGATGCGTTCGACGGACTGCGCGCTGAACGTGACCGGGGCGATACCGGGAACACAGGAGAGACACTTCTGCGTGCCGGAGTAGACTGCGTCGGCACCCCAGCCGTCCACATCCACATCGATCCCCCCCAGGGAAGTGACGGTATCGACGATGCTCAGGGCGCCGCGCTCCCGGGCGAGATTGCACAGGGCGGCGGCATCGGAACGCACACCCGTAGATGTCTCAGCGTGGACGAAGGCCAGTATCGCCGCGTCCGGGTGCTGGTCGAAGGCGGCGGTAGCCTTCTCGACGCTCACCGGCCGGCCCCACTCGTCCTCGACCATCACTGCCACGCCACCAGAGCGCTCCACATTTTCCTTCATGCGCCCACCGAAGACACCATTCTGGCAGACGATGACCTTGTCGCCGGGTGAAACGAGATTGACGAAGCACGCCTCCATGCCGGCAGAACCAGGTGCCGAGACCGGCAGGGTCAATTCGTTCCCGGTTTTAAACGCAAACTGCAGCAGCACCTTGATCTCGTCCATCAACTTGACGAACAGGGGGTCGAGGTGACCGATGGTCGGGCGGGAGAGGGCCCCGAGTACTCGCGGTGAAACATCCGAGGGGCCGGGGCCCATGAGTGTGCGGTGCGGGGGAAAGAAGCTGCTGGTCATAAAGTTACCCGGTCGTCGGTGAAAATGTCGCGCAAACTTATCAGGTTTTGTCCCGCAGCTTAAGAGGAGAGGGCAAATACTCCCCATTTGTATGAGCAATGGGCAGGGCCTGCCGCCCGGCCCGGGCGGGCGGCGTCGCAGCAGAGTTTACATGTGGGAGGGGCGTGCTAGTATCCTCTCTCCCAGTGCCACCCGATAATAATGCTGCATAGGAGATCGCCATGCACCGTCCAGGTATTGAACCCAATATCGCCGGAACATTTCTGCGTCGCGCAGAGCTCAACCCTGACCGCACGGCGGTCATTTTCGAGGGAGAGACCGCCACGTTCGGCGAATTCGCCGACCGGGTCAGGCGCCAGGCATCCCTGTTGCGGGTGGCGGGTGTCTGTGTCGGTGATCGTGTCGGTTACCTGGGTTTCAACCATCCCGCCCTGCTGGAGACGCTGTTCGCCGCCCAGACTCTCGGGGCTATTTTTGTGCCGCTGAACTTTCGCCTCACGGCGGAGGAGCTCACGTTTATCATCAACGATGCCGGAATCCATACCCTGGTGGTCGATGACGCCCTGCGCGATACGATCGGGCCCGCCCGGCCCAATCTCTGCTGCCGTAGCTACTTCAGCTCCGAGAGTGAGGCAGATGGCTGGCGCCATCTGGCCAGTGAGCGGGAGGTCGCTGAGCCGATAGCGGGAGCGGTATCGGTCGACCAGCACGATGTGGCGGTCATCATGTATACCTCAGGTACCACCGGTTTGCCCAAGGGCGCGATGCTGACTCACGGCAATATCTTGTGGAACAATATCAACGCAACCCTGGCCTTTGGCGGCTCCCGTGACGATGTGGTCCTTACTGCAGCGCCGCTGTTTCATATCGGTGGCCTGAACGTCATGACGCTGCACTGCTTCCACATGGGCGCCACACTCGTGTTGTTGCGCAATTTCGACGCCGGGCAGGTGCTGGCCGATTTCGAACGCTACCGGGTGACCCACATGTTCGGTGCCCCGGCCATGTATCTGTTCATGTCCCAGCAGCCCCAGTTTGCGGAGACGGACCTCAGCTCGATCAAGAACCTGATCTGCGGCGCCGCTCCGGTCCCGGAATCCCTGATCGAGCTGTGGGGTGAGCGGGGCGTGGATTTCTGCCAGGGCTACGGGTTGACGG
>JAHEEV010000219.1 GCA_024640505.1 Halieaceae bacterium | reverse complement strand
CTGCTGACCTTCCAGCAGATGATCATGGACCTCACCGGCATGGAACTGGCCAACGCCTCGATGCTGGACGAGGGAACCGCCGCCGCTGAAGCCATGACGATGCTGCAGCGGGTCAACAAGAAGAACCGCAGTAACACCTTCATCGTGGCGGAGGACTGCCACCCCCAGACCATTGCCGTGATAAGAACCCGTGCCCACGCGCTGGACATCGAGGTGGTGGTGGGTGACCCCGCGGCACTGATCGGGTCCACCGAGGCTTTCGGTGCCATGCTGCAATATCCCGGCAGCTGCGGTCACCTGCGAGACCTTACGCCGCTGATACAGCAGGCCCACGCCGCACAGACCCTGGTTACCGTGGCCGCGGACATCATGGCCCTGCTGCTCGTGCGGTCGCCAGGTGAACTGGGTGCCGATGCCGTGGTGGGCAACACCCAGCGCTTCGGCGTCCCCATGGGGTTCGGCGGGCCCCACGCCGCCTATTTCGCCACGCGCGACGCCTACAAGCGCTCCACGCCGGGACGCATTATCGGCGTCTCTATCGATCGTCGCGGTAACCAGGCGCTGCGCATGGCCATGCAGACCCGGGAACAGCACATCCGCCGGGAGAAGGCCACGAGCAACATCTGCACCGCCCAGGCCCTGCTCGCCATCATGGCGGCCTTTTATGCCATGTATCATGGCCCCCATGGTCTGCGCCGCATCGCCGAGCGCATCCACCGGCTCACCAGCCTGCTGCGCGACGGCCTGGCGCAGCTCGGTTTTACCGCCGACAACGACCACTTCTTCGATACCCTGACCTACACGGTCGGCGACGCGCAGCAGGCCATCGTGCAGCGTGCCCTGGAACACGGGTTCAACCTGCGTATCCTGGGCGATGGGCGACTGGGCGTTTCACTGGACGAGACCACCTCCGCCACCGAGGTACAGACCCTGTGGCAGGTCTTCAGCGGCCATACGGGACCGGACCTGGGAGCCGTGGACGGTGCACTCAACGAGTATGCGGGCATCCCCGCAACCCTGCTGCGGCCGGTGGAGTACCTGCAGCATCCGCTGTTCAACGACTACCAGTCGGAGACGGAGATGCTGCGCTACATGCGCTACCTGGAAGACAAGGACATCGCCCTCAACCGGGCCATGATTCCCCTGGGCAGCTGCACCATGAAGCTCAACGCCACCACCGAGATGCTGCCTGTAACCTGGCCCGAATTTGCCGGCCTGCACCCCTTCGCACCACCGGAACAGACGCGTGGTTACCAGGCCATGCTGGCGGAACTGGAGGCCATGCTGCTCGAGTGCACCGGCTACGATGCCCTGTCGATGCAGCCCAACGCCGGATCCCAGGGTGAGTACGCCGGCCTGCTGGCCATCAAGCGCTATCACGAGAGCCGCGGCGATCACCAGCGCAACATCTGCCTGATCCCCTCCTCCGCCCACGGCACCAACCCGGCCAGCGCCGCCCTCGCGGGCATGAAGGTGGTGATCGTGGAGTGCGATGCCCGCGGCAACGTCGACCTGGCGGATCTGCGGGCCAAGGCGGAGCGCCACACCGAGGACCTTGCCTGCATCATGGTCACCTACCCCTCCACTCACGGGGTCTTCGAGGAATCGATCATGGAGCTGTGCGAGGTGGTGCACCAGCATGGCGGCCAGGTCTACGTGGACGGCGCCAACCTCAACGCCCTGGTGGGGCTGGCGGCCCCGGGCAAATTCGGCGCCGATGTCTCCCACCTGAACCTGCACAAGACGTTCTGTATTCCCCACGGAGGCGGAGGCCCGGGTATGGGGCCGATCGGCGTGGGCGAGCACCTGCAGCCCTTCCTGCCCACCCACCCGGTCATGCCCCTGGAAGGCCTGGCGACGGATAACGACGTGGTCTCTGCCGCACCCTTCGGCAGCGCCTCCATCCTGCCTATCTCCTGGGCCTATATCGCCCTGATGGGCGGCGAGGGCCTCACCGAGGCGACCAAGGTGGCCATTCTCAACGCCAACTACATCGCCCACCGATTGCAGGGCCACTATCCCATCCTCTATACCGGCACCTCGGGCAACGTGGCTCACGAGTGCATCGTGGATATCCGCCCCATCAAGGAGGCCAGCGGCGTCACCGAGGAGGACATCGCCAAACGACTGATCGACTACGGCTTTCACGCGCCCACCATGTCCTTTCCGGTGGCGGGCACTTTAATGGTCGAGCCGACCGAGTCGGAATCGCTGGCGGAGCTGGATCGCTTCTGCGATGCGCTGATCGCCATCCGCGAGGAGATCCGCCAGGTCCAGGAAGGCGTGCTCGATGCCGGGGACAACCCGCTGGCCAACGCGCCCCACACGCTGGCGGACGTGGTCGCGGATACCTGGGAACACCCTTACCCCCGCGAACTGGCCGCCTACCCGGTGGATTCCCTGCGCCGCTACAAATACTGGTCTCCCGTCAACCGGGTGGACAACGTGTACGGCGACCGGCACCTGTTCTGCGCCTGCCCTGCGATTGACAGTTATCGGGAGGAAGTGGAGGAGCCCTGATCCCCGGGGTCGGTCCGAAACGGGATTGACCAGCGATCTACGCTCAGGCTGGACAGCTACCGTGACGGGAATCCCCGTTCGTCGTTTCCCTGGCGGCGAGAAACGCTTGCCAGATGCGTCGCAGCTGCTGCTCAAAATCCGCCGCGTAGCCTGCTGCATCGGTCAGGGGGGAGGAGGCCATCCGGTCCCGCAGCGTCTCCCGCAAGTCGTTCAACTCGCTGCGGTGATCGGCCCAATACCGGCCGATTGCGGCGAACTCATCCGCGGACCCGGCGACAAACTCCGGCAGACCCAGCGCATGAAGCATCCCCGCGCTCTGGCGGCTGATGAGCCGCTCCCCCAGCAAGGTGATGACCGGGGTCCCCATCCACAGTGCTTCACAGGTTGTCAGACCACCGTTATAGGGAAAGGTATCCAGCGCAATATCGATGTCACCGTACTCGGCCAGCATGGCGGCATGGGGAGAAGCTCCGCGGAATTCCAGGCGCGCCGGGTCGATACCGGCCGCCCTGAACTGCTGCGAAAAATTCTGCTGTACGTCCTCTTTCGAGAATGCCGCACTCTTCAGCACCAGGCGTGAATCGGGCACGGCCAGCAAGAGCCTCGCCCAGGTATCCACCACTCCCGGCACGATTTTGTGGTGACGATTGAACGAGCCGAAGACGATGCCACCCTCCCGGGGATCGCGCACCCGCACACGGGGTGCGTACTCCGGTGCCTCATAGACCAGCCGCGGGCGGTCCAGGTAGAGCAGCTCTTCGGTAAATTTCTGGGGTGAATCCGGCGGCGTCGAAAACCGGTCGCTGACGTAGTAATCCATGGCGTCGACACCAGTGGTATCGAAGTAATCCAGCATCGAGACCTGTATCGGTGCCGGCTTGCGGGCGATCGCCGCGATCCGGCTCTCTGGCGCATGGCCGGCCAGGTCCACCAGGATGTCGATCTCGTCGTCGACGATCTGCCGGCAAACGGCCCCGTCCGACAGCTTGCCGATCTCCACCCACTTGTCCGCCCGCTCCGAAAAATAGCGGGTCAGGTCATCGGTTCGGGGGGCGGCGCAGTAGAGATAGATCTCGAATTGCGACCGGTCATGATGATCGAACAGGGGCTTGAAAAAATAGCCGACGATTTCCCGTGAGAAACGCGGCGAGACATAACCCAACCGGATCTTCTCCCTGACAGGAAAGGTGTCGCGCTTAGGGGTATCCATAGGCACCCGGGCTGCGAGTTCCCGCCCCAGCTTGCGGTGCATCTCGAACAGTTCCGCGTGTTCGTCGGTCGCAAACAGATGCATGTTCAGCAGGATCTGGCTCATTGCCGATAGGTCATGCAGGCTGGAATTGAAAGCCTTGCGGTAACAGTCCACGGCCTCTGTCTCGCGGCCGAGGTCTCGCAGCGAATGGGCGAGATTGAGGTAGACCGCCCAGAAATCCGGCTTGATATCCAGCGCCCGCCGGAATGCGGTCACGGCCTTCTCCCGCTCGCCGCTCAGGGCCAGCGACGTACCATAATTGTAATGGTACCGGGGGTTATCGGGGGCCTGCGCCACGGCTTTCGCCATGTAATCCCGCGCAGCCTGAAAATTCCTG
>JAHEEV010000218.1 GCA_024640505.1 Halieaceae bacterium | reverse complement strand
CCTGTGTCACTGCCGTCGACAACCAGCAGGATACGGTCTGCCGTGTCCATCTCCCGCCAGGCGCGGCGGATACCTTCCCGTTCGACTTCGTCGCCGCTCTCCCTGAGACCGGCCGTATCGACGATGTGCAAAGGCATGCCGTCGATCTGAATATGCTCCCGCAGCACGTCCCGGGTGGTACCTTCAATGGCGGTGACGATTGCTGTGTCCTGTCCCGACAATGCATTGAGCAGGCTGGACTTGCCGGCGTTTGGCCTACCGGCGATCACCAGTTTCATACCTTCCTGCACCAGGCTGCCCTGTCGCGCTTCTCTGAGAACCTGCTGCAGCTGGTCGATGATGCCTTCCAGTTGTTCCTTTACCTGACCCTCCCGGATGAAGTCGATTTCCTCTTCCGGAAAGTCGATGGCGGCTTCGACGTACACCCGCAGGCGGGTGACCAGCGCTACGAGTTCATCAATTTTTCGGGAGAAGGCACCTTGCAGGGAGCGCGTCGCGTTGAGCGCAGCCTTCTCCGTCGTGCTGTTGATCAGGTCGGCAATTGCCTCTGCCTGTGCGAGATCCAGTTTGTTGTTGAGAAAGGCCCGTTCGGAGAATTCACCGGGTCGGGCCGGGCGCGCACCCAGGCGACAGCACTCCTTCAGTAGCAGGTCCAGGATGACCGGGCCGCCGTGGCCCTGCAGTTCGACCACATCCTCACCGGTGAAGGAGTGGGGGCCGGGGAAGAAGAGCACAATCCCGGTATCGATCACGGTGTTTTCCGCGGTGTGAAAAGTCGCAAAATGCGCGTGGCGCGGCTTCAGGACAGTTCCTGTTATCGATTTGCCGATCGCCTGCGACTGCTCACCGGAAACTCGAATGATGCCCACACCTCCGCTCCCCGGTGCAGTGGCGATCGCAGCGATGGTGTCGCGGTCTGGTGAAGAGGGTTCGGACATGTGCAGAGTATAACCCCGGTCTCCCGAAAGAGACCGGGCAGACCCGGGATCAGGCGTCAGCTGATTCGATCTGTTTGGTGATCACATACTGCTGCGCCATCGACAACAGGTTGTTGACGACCCAGTACAGAACCAGGCCGGCCGGGAACCAGAGGAAGAAGAAAGTGAACACGATGGGCATCCACTGCATGATTTTGGCCTGCATGGGATCCGGCGGTGGCGGATTGAGCTTCTGCATGAACCACATGCTGGCACCCATCATGAGGGGCAGCACGAAGTAGGGATCCATCACCGACAGATCCTTGATCCACAGGATGAACGGGGCCTGTCGCAGCTCGACACTTTCCATTAGCACCCAGTACAGGGCAATGAATACGGGCATCTGTACCAGGATGGGGAGACAGCCCCCCATGGGATTGATCTTTTCCTTCCGGTACAGCTCCATCATGGCCTGGGACTGCTTCTGCTTGTCATCCGCGTACTGTTCCCGGATGTCCTGCATTTTGGGTTGAACCCGGCGCATGTTGGCCATCGATTTGTAGCTGGTTGCAGACAGTTTAAAGAAAGCCGCCTTGATCAGGACGGTCAGAAGAATGATCGCCACACCCCAATTGGCCACGAGCGAATGAATCTTGGTCAGCAGCCAGAACAGGGGCTGGGCAATCCACCAGAGCCACCCATAATCCACGCTCAGTTCGAGGTAGGGCGAGAGTTGCTCGAGACGGTACTGGTCCTTGGGTCCGGCATAGAAGTGTGCACTCACTTCTCCCGACTGGCCCGGATCGAGAACCAGGGCAGGGCTGGTAAAACCGGCGATGTTGTAGCCGCTGCGGGTGACCCGCGTGCTGTAGGTATGGGTCTGGTCGGGATCAGGGATCCAGGCGCTGAGAAAATAGTGCTGGATCATGGCAATCCAGCCGCCGGGCAGTTGCGCTTTGAATGGCTCTTCTGCCATCTCTTCGAAACTGAACTTGGTGAAGCGCTCGTCCGGTTGTGTAATCGCTGCCCCGAGGAAAGGTTGCATTCCCATTCCCGAGGAATCGGCGGAGGGTGCGGGGCTGCTGTCGCGCTTGATCTGGCCGAACAGGTTGGCTTGCCAGCGCTCGCCGGATTTATTATCGACCAGGTAGGTGACCTCAATCGCGTAGTCGCCCCGGTGCAGGGTAAAGCGCTTGGTGATACTGACGCCCCCGGCCGCCCCGGAATAGGTCAGCTCGACGACCAGTGACTCACTGCCTTGCTGGAGTTCGAAGCGGTCTGCCGCTGCGGTGAATGTCGCCCGACCATCGCGGTCGATACCCTGGGCCCCGATCAGACCGCTCTGGGCTGTATAGGTGCGCGTATCATTTCGTTCGAGCAGTACGAAGGGGACGTCGGGTGTGCTGAGTCTGGCGGGGTAAAGGGGCAGACCCAGTTCAACGATATCACCTCCATCGAGATCGATAGCCAGCTGTAGCACATCCGTGTGGACCTGGATGACTCGACCGCTGCTGCCCGACCCGGCGGCAGGCGTGATTGCTTCCGACTCAACCCGTGTCGTTGGTGCGCTGGGCAGATCTTCGTCACTGTCAACGCTGCCGGCCGAGGGGAGATCGGGGACCTCACTGACGGATTGCTGACCGGTATTCTCGCTTCCGGTAATAAGGCGCGGCGTCTCCTGCGCAGAGGGAGCGGTCCTGGCTTCCTTGAAGGCCACCCACTCGGTGAGCAACATGAATGATAAAACGGCGATAGCACCGATGAGCAGTGAGCGTTGCAGATCCATAGTCGTAGTCAGCGGCTTAGTGTGAGTGCTGGCAGGGAGGAACGGGATCGACCCCACCCTCGTGCCAGGGGTGACACCTCGAGAGGCGCCGAAGCGTCAGATAGCATCCTTTTACTACACCATGTGTGCGGATGGCTTCTTCGGCGTAGTTGGAGCAACTGGGATAAAAACGGCAGTTATAGCCTATGAATGGGCTAAGACAGATCCTGTAACAGTAGATGAGGAATATCAGCGAGCGGCGCATCAGTTGTCCCGGCGGGTTTCATGTTCAGAGATGTGGCGCTCCAGCCTTTGCCACTGCTGCTGCAATATAGTTGATAGCTGGCGGTTATCCAACTGATCGATCCCGTGGCGCGCCAGTAGTACTACATCCATGGTCGCCCGGGTCTCCGGTAATGCTCGGAAAAATTCCCGGGCGATTCTCTTTATCCGGTTTCTCTGGACCGCCAGTCGCACATGCTTCTTCGCGATGACAAGGCCCAGGCGATGACGGCCCGACGTATTTCTCTTGGCAAGGAGCAGCAGGTGTTTGCTGGAAGCCTTGGCCTCGGCGCCGTCAAAAACCCGACTGTAGTCTTTGGCATTGAGCAGTCGCCGTGACTTGCCGAAGCGGGTGTCGCTGCCAGGGCTGCCCACCCGGAGCAGGATTCCTAGGCAGCGAGGCGCTTGCGACCTTTGGCGCGACGACGGTTCAGTATGTGACGCCCTGCCTTGGTCGACATGCGTGAGCGGAAGCCGTGGGTGCGTTTGCGTTTGAGAACGCTGGGCTGGAATGTTCTTTTCATGGCGATAGTCCAAAAAATAGTGGCCTGCAGGTTTGACCTTGATCGCGAGGCGTCAAGAACCGGCACGGCCGGAAAAAAGGGTGGCCATTCTAGTGAAATGTGGTGGCTAATTCAATCTCGGCTCCGGTAATTTTGCCGCTCATGGGTCGCGTGGGTGCGCGTCAGGACTGGCGAATCAACGCATCCGGAAAAACCAGTGGGCGCGGGCATTACCGGCATCGTCCCACACCTTTCACAAAAGATACTAACAGCTTATCCACAGCCGGGCTTGTTCATGGGAAAGGCTCCCCCGTCTGCTCAAATAATGATCAAAAATAACTTAACACATTGATTTAAAAAGAGAATAATATTTTCCAATTTGATCTTTTTTTTGTGGATAAGTCTTATCTACGGGAGTATGATTCGTCTTCCGGACTGCTACCAGATCCGGGATAAAAATTTTACTAATCAATTTTTCGTATCAAAAGCGTGGGTTTTCAGCCCGCTTTGAGGGGTTAGCCTTGCCAGAAGTCGTTTGGCAGCAGTGCATCAACCGGTTGCAGGATGAATTACCGTCGCAACAGTTCAACACCTGGATCAGGCCACTACAGGCCAGCCTGGAAGGTCATTCACTCACACTGAT
>JAHEEV010000217.1 GCA_024640505.1 Halieaceae bacterium | reverse complement strand
CGGTGGCCTGCGGGTCGATGGCCGCCAGCACGCGGCGGTGCGTCCAGTCGTGGAAATCCTTGACCAGCAGGACGGGGCAGGGGGCCGTGCGCAGCAGGGTCCAGTCGGCTGTCTGGCGCAGTTCGCGCTGCACACCCGAGTGGTCGAAAGAATTCTTGAACACCATGGACGCACTGCAGCGCGCTGCCGCCGCCACGGCGCCCTTGCGCCACGCCGCGGCCCACTCCAGTTCTGTCGCTGTTTCGATGCCGCTACTGCCGGCGCGGGCGGCCAGTTCGTCCAGGACCGGCTGCAGTTTTTTCCGGGCCTCATCAGGGTCGGCGTGACCGGATTCCTGATCGACGCCGATATACAGGTGCAGGGTGGCACCTGTCTCCCGAGCCGAACCCAGGGCCCGCTCGAACGCGGGCTGTTTGTCCTGCGTGGGGTCGATAACCACCATGATCTTGTTCAGCGCCAATATGTTATCCCCCTGATGAGTCGCCGGCTGCGATGGTAACGACCGATCAATCTGTCACTGCGCCAGCCCTGTTGAATCCGACCCTACGGTAAGGTCGGATTCCTTCGACTACGGCCCTGCGGGCCCGTATCCACGTTGCGGTGTCAGGATTATCCGCCTGGCCGGAGAGATTGCCAGTCTCAAAAAAAAATTCCAGCGTCGGGTCTGAACCCGCAAACCGCGCCTTGACAGCGTCTCAGCCAACGTCACGGTTGTCCAGCGTCAGTTCCCAGTCGGGAACATGAAGCTGAGGTGTTTTACCTCCATCGACGGGAAGGATGACACCGTTGATGAACGAGGCGTCCTCAGAGCCCAGGAAGCAGACCGCCTCGGCCATTTCCTCCGCGGTGCCGATGCGTTTCATCGGGATGGCATCGCCTATCAGTTTTTTCATGGCATCGTTTTTCATAACGGAGGCGTCCAGCCCGGGCGTCTCCACCGCACCCGGTGCCACCACGTTAACCCGGACATTGTGGGGGCCCGCTTCCATGGCTGCACACATGGTGAACTGGTTGACCGCCGCCTTGGCAGCGGAGTAGGCGCCGGCGGCCTCACCTGCCCGCAGGCTGCTGACCGATGAGATGTTGACGATGGAGCCGGAACCCTGGGGAATCATCACCCTCATGGCAGCCTGCACACCGATGAACACGCTCTCGACGGATACGCCGAAATTGGCCCGCCAGTCCTCGATGCTCTGGTCCAGTACCATGCCGCCAATAACGGAGGGAGCATTGTTGACGAGCAGATCCAGGCGGCCATGTCTGTTCGCGGTATCTGCAATAAGCGATGCGAAACTATCCAGATCGCCCACGTCCAGTTCCACGGGGGTGAAACTGCCCCCGAAAGATTCGATCTCACGCGCCAACTCCTCCAGACGCGGCAGGCGGCGTGCACAGGCCACAACCACCGCCCCTTCCCGGGCCAGCTGCAGTGCGATGGCGCGGCCAATGCCCATCGAGCCACCCGTAACGATGGCGACCTTTCCCTCAAAGCGATTCGGGGTCATGTTCATTCTCTCCTTAACGGGATGATCAATCCGATTGCTACTTTCACGATGTCAGCGCCAGGGTCGCAGCACCCGTGACGTGGAAACCGAGGCTGTTTTTACCGGCGAAGTCCACACTGACCCGGTTTTTTCCACCGGTGCGCTCCTTTTTCGAGATCTTTCCCTGCAGGGTCATGGCGTCGCCGGGCGTATTGGGCGCCAGCAGTTTGAAGCCCAATTTCTCGAGGCGGCTGCCGGGCCCCGCCCAGTCGCTCAGGTAGCGTGCGGACAGTCCGCAGGTGGTCAGGATATTCATGAAAATATCGGGCATCCCGGCAGCGCGGGCCGCGGGGGCATTGTGGTGTACGTCGATGAAATCCTGGGTGGCGATGGCGCCGCTCACGATGAGCCTGTGGGTAATGGGGATCACCAGGTCCGGCAGTGAGTCGCCTGCGCTGATCGTGTCGTAGTCGATGTCGCCAAAGTCGCTGTGCCATGAGGGGCCCGGTGGAGCCGGGGTCGCCCTGTCACTAACCTCTGGGGCCTGATCACTTTGCGACGTCTCTGCCGGCCGGTACTGGAAATAAGTGATCAGTGCTTCTGCGAACAGCGCCTCGTGTTGATCCAGGTACTCCACTCGCTCGGTGACGAAGTGACCCTCGCCCAGGCTGGTTTGTTTCAGGTCGCTGATAGCGGCCACGGTGGTGTAGTGCCGGGGGCGGTCGCCCTCCTGGAGGTAGCGGTGGAACGTGATGTCGTAGCTGACCGCAACATTGGCGGGAAAGCCGACGTCCGCCAGGGTGTCGAAAACCTGGTAGGGGCGCGCATCGGTCGAACCCGGCGCATAGTCCATGTTCACGTCCCGCATGGTCCACATCTGCATCATGGCCGGCGGCGCCACGACCCGGTCGAACTCCGTGCCGGCGCGGAAAGCGTCGTCCAGGTAGAGGGGATTGCGGTCGCCCATAGCGGAACACCACTGCCAAACCTGGACGCGGCTGACGGGGTTGAAGCTGAGATAGGGACCCAGGCGATGGCCCGTCAGTCGCTTAAGATCAAGCTCTCCTGCGGCGCTGGCCTGTGACATCGGTTCTACCTCAAAGACGGCTAAAGATAAGCACAGCTTATGTCAGGTGTGTTGCCTACTCTACCACCTGATCTGCCGATTCGATGTGCAAATTCGGGCACGTAGTAACGATTGGCCCTTTTGTACGGTATGGTTTGTATTTCCAGTCCGTTGGCGGCCGCTGCTATGGCTAGAATGGCATGGCAGACACAGGCCTGCCGCCATCGCAAAGGAGAGACATTTTGACCGATTTCTCGCGTTACCTCGAAGCCGAGACCGGGCCATTCCGGGGCTGGGACAAGGTGAATGCCCCCATGATTCGCCACTGGTGTGAAGCCATGGGCGATGAGAACCCGCTCTATACCGACCCCGTTACGGCGCGTGAGCAGGGCTTTGGGGCTGTCGTGGCGCCTCCGACGATGATGCAGGCCTGGACCATGGTGGGTTACGGGGGGCAGCACCCTCCGGGATCCGATGACAGGGAGCCGATGGCGGTGCTGCCGGTTCTCGAGGCGTCAGGCTATCCTGCCGTCGTAGCGGTGAACTGCGAGCAGGCGTATGCGCGCTACATCCTGGAAGGCGACGAGATTTACCACACATCCACCATCGAATCGATTTCGCAGGAGAAAACGACCGCCCTGGGGGTCGGCTTTTTCGTCACCCAGCTCTGTACCTACTACAACCAGCGTGACCAGGTGGTGGGTACCATGCGTTTCCGGGTGCTCAAGTACCGGCCACGGGCCGCGGATGACATTCCCGGTAATGGCAGCGGACCCGCCACCGCGCAGCAGACGCGTTCAGGCGATGGCAATGACACGCTTCCGGCGCCAGCGCCGTCATCCCTTGAACGACTGGCCGCAGGTCAGGCCCTTCCGCCCCTGGCGATCGCTATCACGCCAAAACTGATCGTAGGCGGTGCCATTGCCTCCCGGGATTACCAGGATGTGCACCACGACAAGGATGCCGCCCGGGCCCTCGGTTCGCCGGATATCTTCATGAACATCCTGACCACCAACGGGCTCGTGGGCCGCTTCGTCACCGACTGGGCCGGGCCTTCCGCACGGCTCAACAGGGTAGCCATCCGGCTGGGCGCGCCCAATTACCCGGGTGACACCATGACCATGACTGGCGAGGTTCAGTCGGTGGATTCCGCCGCCGGGCTTATCTGTCTGAACATCAGGGGTGAGAACAGTCTGGGGGAGCACGTGACGGGAGCGGTTGAGCTTGTATTGCCCATAGGTTAGTTGCGGTCCCTAGTGACGGCGTTCGCTCCCGGGGGTGCCCCGCTTGCTCAGAAGTTCATTCGCCGCGTGGCACCCCCGGGAGCGAACGCCTCGTGCGGTGAGAAAAGCAGAACAAACCTTTGGTCCTGACTGAATCAGACGTTCACGGGCGAACCGAGTCCCGGTGGGGGAAACCCTGTGAGCGAATGAACTTTTGAGCGAGCGGGGTTTCCCCCACCGGGACGGCTGGCTTGACGCTTTCACCTCGACTCCAGATAGAAACAAAAAAGGCGACCCACTGGCCGCCTTCGAATCAGAACCGATTGGCAACTACACGGGTGGAACCGAGAAGCC
>JAHEEV010000216.1 GCA_024640505.1 Halieaceae bacterium | reverse complement strand
TGGCCTCCTACGGGATTGTTACAGGCCCACGTTGTTTTTTTGCAGCACCTGCTCGGCGCGGTAGCTGGAGCGGACGAAGACGCCGGAGACCACTTCCAGGAAGCCTTTTTCCAGGCCTATCTGGCGGTAGCGTTCAAATTCTTCCGGTGTGACATAGCGGTCGATGGGGTAGTGATGCACGGTCGGTTGCAGGTACTGGCCGAAAGTCAGGATATCCACCTGCGCCTCACGCAGGTCATCCATGCATGCCAGGATCTCCTCGTCGGTCTCCCCGAGGCCCAGCATAAGACTGGTCTTGGTCAGCACCTCCGGGCGATGGGCCTTGGCGTGGGCGAGCACCGCCAGGGTCTGCTCGTAGCCGGCGCGGGGGTCCCGCACCGGGTGGGTCAGGCGGCGCACCGTCTCGATATTCTGGGCGAACACCTCGATACCCGAATCCACCACGGCCTCCACGTCCGCCAATACCCCGAGAAAATCAGGCGTCAGGGCCTCCACCGCGGTGTCCGGGTTGAGTTCCTTGACCTTGCGCACGCAGGCGGCATAGTGCCCGGCGCCACCGTCGGGCAGATCGTCCCGATTGACGGAGGTCAGCACCACGTACTGCAGGCCCATCAGCTGCACGGAACGGGCGGTGCTGGCCGGCTCATCCGGGTCCAGCCACCCCTTCGGGTTACCGGTATTCACGGCGCAGAAACGACAGGCCCGGGTACAGACATCGCCCATCAGCATGATGGTCGCGGTACCGGCACTCCAGCACTCGCTCATGTTGGGGCACTTGGCCTCTTCGCAGACAGTGGCCAGTTTGTGCTGGTGGACGATACCCTGCACTTTCTCGTAGGTCGGTCCGCCCTGCACCCTGATCCGCAGCCAGTCCGGTTTGGCCAGGCGCTCACGGTCCGCGCCGCTGCGCTTGACGCCATCCTTGATGGCGGTGATCCCTTTCTCGTTGACGAACTTCTCGCCACTGGGGACCTGTACGGCGGGAATGAGATTATTGTCTGGCATGGTGGTTGAAGCCGGTTCGGGTTAAGAGTTACCCGCAGGATTATAACCCATCGGCCGGTGCGGCGAAGACCGGCACGTCCAGCCCCGGCATCCGGACAATCTGACGTTTATTGAGCCAGAACAAGGTTGTTCACCGCCGGGCTGGGCTATTATTGCGTGGGATCAACACATCGTCGACGCGGGAGCACACCCACCCATGAGCAGGAATCTCAACCTGTGGCCGGCCAAGATGGACCTGCTGCAAAGCCTGACCGGGCTGTTGCTGGTCTTTTTCATCTGGGGACACATGTTCTTCGAGTCCAGCATCCTGCTGGGCAAGGATGCCATGTACTGGGTCTCCAAGATGTTCGAAGGTGAACATATTCTGGGCAAGCCCTACCCGCTGCTGGTCTCCGGCGCTGTCGCGGTGGTGTTCATGCTCATCGCCCTGCACGCGATCCTGGCCCTGCGCAAGTTTCCGGGCAACTACCGCCAGTATCACCAGTTCCACCGCCACATGGGGTCGCTGCGTCATGGCGATACGACGCTCTGGTATGTGCAGGTGATCACCGGCTTCGCCATGTTTTTTCTCGCCTCCGCCCACCTCTACGTGGTGCTGGTACAACCCGAAAACATCGGACCCTACGCCTCCGCCGACCGGATCTGGAGCGGCCGCTTCTGGATTCTCTATGCCCTGCTGCTGGTCTCGGTGCACCTGCACGCCGGCGTTGGCATCTACCGGCTGGCCATGAAGTGGGGGCCGCTGACGATGGCCAACTCCAAAGTCATGCGGCGCCGGTTCAAGACGGCCATGTGGTGCATCATCGGCTTCTTCCTCCTGCTGGGAACCACCTCCCTGGTGGCATACATGAAGCTGGGTTACGAGCACCGGGACCGGGTGGGCGAGCGCTATATTCCCGCCGCCCACCGGGCAGACACGGCGGGAGACTAGACGATGCAGATCATCTACACGGACGTGCTGGTCATCGGCGGCGGGCTCGCCGGACAGCGGGCGGCCATCGGCGCCAAGCGCCGCGGCCTGGAGACCATCGTGCTCAGCCTGGTCCCGGCCAAGCGCTCCCACTCGGCGGCGGCCCAGGGTGGTATGCAGGCGAGCCTGGGCAATTGCCTGGGGGCGGCCGGCGACAACGAGGACATCCACTTCCAGGATACGGTGCGCGGCAGCGACTGGGGCGCTGACCAGCAAGTGGTGCGCATGTTCACCCATACCGCACCCAAGGCGATCCGCGAACTGGCGGCCTGGGGGGTACCCTGGAGTCGGGTGGAGCGCGGCGAGCGGGAAATCACCGTGGACGGCGAGAAGCAGACCATCTCCGAACCCGAAGCGGCCCACGGCCTGATCACCAGCCGCAACTTCGGCGGCACCCGCAAGTGGCGCGCCTGCTACGTCTCCGACGGCACCGGCCACGCCATGCTCTATACCATGAGCAACCAGGCGATCGCCGCAGAGATCCCCGTACATGAGCGCATGGAGGCCTTGTCACTCATCCACGACGGAGACCGCTGCCTGGGCGCCATTGTGCGCAACCTGATGACCGGTGAACTGCTGGCCTACGTCGCCAAGGCCACCTGTATCGCCACCGGCGGTTTTGGCCGGATCTACCGGGTCTCCACCAACGCCGTGATCAATGAGGGCATGGGTGCCGGCATCGCCCTGGAAACAGGCATCGCCAGCCTGGGCAATATGGAGGCGGTGCAGTTCCACCCCACCGGCATCTTCCCGTCGGGGATCCTGGTGACCGAGGGCTGCCGCGGAGACGGCGGCCTGCTGCTGGACGCGGCGGAACACCGTTTCATGCCTGACTACGAGCCCGAGAAGCGTGAGCTCGCCTCGCGGGACGTGGTGTCGCGCCGCATGGAGGAACACATCGCTTCGGGCCACGGGGTGAAGAGCCGCTTCGGGAATCACCTGTGGTTGGATATCCGCCTGCTCGGCAGGGCACACATCGACCACAAGCTGCGGGAAGTGAAGGAGATCTGCCAGTACTTCCTCGGCATCGACCCGGCGGAACAGTTGATCCCGGTGCGGCCGGCGCAACACTATTCCATGGGCGGGGTGCGCACCGACCATCGCGGCGAGAGCCCCCACTTGCGCGGGCTGTTCGCGGCCGGCGAGGCCGCCTGCTGGGACATGCACGGATTCAACCGCCTGGGTGGCAATTCCGTGGCGGAGACCGTGGTGGCCGGCATGATCGTCGGCGAGACCATGGCTGATTTCTGTGAATCCGTCGAGGGCGCCATCACCCTATCCAGCGCCCTGGTGGAGGATGTCGGCCGGCGCGAACGCCTGCGCCTGGCGGCCATCGCCGACACCGGCGGGCGGGAGAACGCCTTCGACCTGGTGCGCCGCATGCAGGAGACCATGACCGCGAACGTCGGCATCTTCCGCCACGGGGACCAGTTGCAGGAGGCGGTAACCACACTGCAGGACCTGTTGCGTCGCAGTCGGGATATCCGCCTGGGAAGCAGCGCGCCGGGGGCAAACCCGGAGCTGGTGGCCGCCTACCGGGTGCAGCGCATGCTGAAACTGGCCCTGTGCGTGGCCTATGGGGCCCTGCAGCGTACCGAGAGCCGCGGCGCCCACTACCGGGCGGATTTCGCCCAGCGCAACGACAGGGACTGGATGAAACGCACCCTGGCCCGCTGGGAGGGTGAGGACGCCGAACTGCCCACCCTGGACTACGAGTCACTGGATATCAAACAGATGGAACTCCCCCCCGGCTGGCGCGGCTACGGCGCCCGGGATTACATCGAGCACCCGGATACCGCCGCGCGGGAGCGGGAGATCGAGGCGACCCTGGCCGCCCTGCCCGAGTCCGATCGCCATGCGCGACAGGCGGCACTGATGCCCTTCCTGGATCTGCTGCCGCCCCACCTGCGCCCCCGCAACCAGCGTCTGGGAGACGCGTCATGAACGAAATACCCGTGGCCCGCAAACGCACCCTGCAGATCGACATCCTGCGGCACAATCCGCGCGATCCGGACAGCGTGCCCCACCTGCAGACCTTCGAGGTGGAAGAGGCGGACACGATGACCCTGTTCATCGCCCTCAACGAGATCCGCGAGCGGCAGGATCCCTCCCTGCAGTTCGATTTCGTCTGCCGGGCCGGTATCTGCGGCAGCTGCGGCATGATCATCAACGG
>JAHEEV010000215.1 GCA_024640505.1 Halieaceae bacterium | reverse complement strand
AGAACGTGATCGATCTGAACAACGCGGTGATCGATGGCAGCCAGCCCTCCATCTCCTACCCCGGTTCCCTGCTGGTGGACCTGGGCGTGGCGGGTACCAGCGGCTTTGCCGTCGGCTTTACCAGTGAGGACCTGTTCCTGACCGCCGAGCTGTCGGCCCTGGAGGCCGCGGGGCAGGGCGAGGTCGTCTCCCAGCCCAAGGTCATCACCGGTGACAAGCAGTCCGCGGTGATCAAGTCCGGAACGGAAGTGCCTTACCAGGAGGCCTCCGCCAGCGGTGAGACCACCACCTCCTTCAAAGAGGCGGTGCTCTCCCTGGATGTGACGCCCAATATCACGCCGGACGATCGCATCATGCTGGACCTGAATATCACCCAGGACTCCGTCGGTGACCTGGTACCCAGTGGCCGGGGCGGTTTCATCCCCACCATCGATACGACTTCGATCAATACCCAGGTGCTGGTGGGTAACGGGGAGACGGTGGTGCTGGGCGGTGTATTCAAGACCGAGGAGATCGAGTCGATCAACAAAGTACCGTTCTTCGGCGACATCCCCTATGTTGGCGCGCTGTTCCGTAACGAGAAGCGCAACAACACCAAGACGGAAACGCTGATCTTCATCACACCGCGTATCCTCGCCGAAACACTGCTCGACTAGGGCGTCTATCGTCCAGATGCCCGTTCTCAGAAGAATATTCCTGGTCGGCCCCATGGGGGCCGGCAAGACGACCATTGGCAAGTACCTGGCCCAGCAGCTCAAGCTGCAGTTTTTCGATACCGACACCGAGATAGAGGCGCGCACCGGGGCGGACATTCCCTGGATTTTCGATGTCGAGGGTGAGGAGGGCTTCCGGGACAGGGAGCAGCAGGTGGTGGAAGAGATGACGCAGATGGACAGCGTCGTCCTGGCCACCGGCGGCGGCGTCGTGCTGCGCCCCGAGAACCGTCGGGCCCTTGCTGCCAGGGGTTATGTCATCTATCTCTATGCCACGGTCGATGAGCAGGTCCGCCGTACCCGTCGCGACCGCCGCCGCCCCCTGCTGCAACAGGGCGACCCGGAGCAGGTATTGCGCGATCTGATGGCGGCGCGCGACCCCCTGTACCGCGAGATCGCCGACCATATCATCGAAACAGACGGTTGCAGCCCGCGGACGGTGGCCCAACGACTGGTGCAGGAACTGCAATCGCACCCCTGAGGGGGCGAGACAGTGCGGGGTAGCCGGGGGTACCATAGACCGGTATTCGCCAGATTTTGAGGAATTCACGTGTCGCTTCTGATGCATACCCTGCACGTTGACCTGGGGGAGCGCAGCTACCCTGTCTATATCGGCCGCGACCTGTTGGCCGACAGCGACCTGATGGCACAGCACATACGGGGCATCCAGGTGGTGCTGGTGAGTAACGACACGGTCGGTCCCCTGTACCTTGACCGCGTCCGGGCCGCCCTCGGGGAGCGGACGCTGATCACCGAGGTCATTCTGCCCGATGGTGAACAGTACAAGACCCTCGATACCCTGTCCGATATTTTCGACCAGGTACTGGCGCGTGGGCACAATCGCACCACCACGTTTGTGGCCGTGGGGGGCGGTGTGGTGGGCGATATCACCGGCTTTGCGGCAGCCTGTTATCAGCGCGGGGTAGATTTTATCCAGGTTCCCACCACCCTGTTGGCGCAGGTGGACTCGTCGGTCGGAGGCAAGACGGCGGTCAATCACTCGCTGGGAAAGAACATGATCGGCGCCTTCTACCAGCCCCGGGCGGTATTGATCGATACCAATACCCTGCAGACACTGCCCCGGCGCGAGTTGTGCGCAGGGCTGGCAGAAGTGGTGAAATACGGGCTGATCTGTGACGAACCCTTCTACCGCTGGCTGCAGGAACAGATGCCCCGGTTGCTGGCGCGGGAAGAGGCTGCCCTGGCCGAGGCCATCGAACGCAGCTGCACGAACAAGGCCCGGGTGGTCGCCGCCGACGAACGGGAGGGCGGCATCAGGGCCATTCTCAACCTCGGCCACACCTTCGGCCATGCCATTGAGACTGCCCAGGGTTACGGGCAGTGGCTGCACGGTGAGGCGGTTGCAGCGGGCATGGTGCTCGCCGCCGAACTCTCCGCCAGCCGCGGCTGGATCGCCGATAGCGAGGTGCTGGCGCTGCGCGAATTGCTGTCTGGCATTGATCTGCCGATTGCGCCGCCGGCGGATATGTCCGCGCGGCAATTTATGGAGCTGATGGCGCGGGACAAGAAGGTGATGGATGGCCGCCTCAGGCTGGTGCTGCTGCGGGCTATCGGCGAAGCCGACATCGTCGATGACGTCGCGCAGGAGGAGCTGGAAGCGCTTTTTGCCCCCTCGCCCTGACCTGGTCCCTCCCCCTTCAGGGGCGTTTGTTCCCCGCGGGGCATCTGTGTAAAATGTCTTCCCCTTTTGCCCGAGCACAGTCGGTGCGCCGGGTTTTTCATTGTAACTTATTGTTTTTGCATATTATTTTGGACTGACTATGAGCGCAGGCCTATACAGACCTGAAGAGGTCCGCGACAATTGCGGATTTGGACTGATCGCACACACCTCGGGTGATGCAAGTCACCGCCTGTTGCAGACAGCCATCGAGTCTCTCACCTGTATGACCCATCGCGGCGGCATTGCCGCCGATGGCAAGACCGGCGACGGCTGTGGTCTGCTCATGCAGATGCCCTATCAGTTCATGCAGACGCTGGCGACAGAATGTTTCGGCGCCAGCCTTGGCGACAACTTCGGTATCGGTCAGATCTTCCTCAGCCAGGATCCCGAGAGGGCAGCCGCGGCCAGGGAGGCGACCGAACGCGTCATCACGGAGCAGGGCTTGAAGGTCCTGGGTTGGCGCGTGGTGCCGACGGACAGCACGGTCTGTGGCGCGATCGCCCTGGCCAGCCTGCCCCGCATCGAACAGGTATTCATCGAAGCGGCCGGGTTGTCCGACCAGGCCCTGGCGACCCGGTTGTTCGTGGCCCGGCGCAAGGCGGAAATAGCTAATGAGGGTGATGGCGAGTTCTATATCTGCAGCCTGTCGGGCCGGGTCATAGCCTACAAGGGGCTGGTCATGCCGGTGGACCTGCCACGCTTCTATACCGACCTGGATGATGAGCGCCTGGAGACGGCGATCTGTGTCTTTCACCAGCGCTTCTCCACCAATACCATGCCGCGCTGGCCGCTGGCGCAGCCCTTCAGGCTGCTGGCCCACAACGGTGAAATCAACACGATCGAGGGAAACCGCAACTGGGCGGAGGCACGTACGGCCGGCTTCGAGACCGAGCACCTGCCCGATATCAGGGATATCGCGCCGCTGGTGAACCGCACCGGGTCTGACTCTTCCAGCCTGGATAATATGCTGGACGTGTTGCTGACCGGCGGCGTCGACATGGCACGCGCTCTGCGCATGCTGGTGCCGCCTGCCTGGCAGAACATGGAGCTGATGGATCCCGATCTCAAGGCATTCTACGAGTATCACTCCATGCATATGGAACCCTGGGATGGTCCCGCAGGCATCGTGCTCACCGACGGGCGCTATGCCGTGTGCCTGCTGGATCGCAATGGGTTGCGCCCCGCCCGCTGGGTAAAGACCAAGGACGGCTTCATCACCCTGGCGTCCGAGATCGGCACCCACGGCTACCGCAACGAGGACGTGCTGGCCAAGGGGCGGGTGGGTCCCGGCCAGATCCTGATGGTGGATACGCATACCGGCGAGTTTCTCCAGACCGAGGATATCGACAACCGGCTCAAGTCGCGCCAGCCCTACAAGCGCTGGTTGAAGGAAAAAGCCCAGCGGATCGAGGGTACCTTCGGTGGCGAGATGGACTCCGGTATCGAACCGGCGCAGCTGGAAACCTACATGAAAATGTTCCAGGTCAGCTTCGAGGAGCGCGACCAGGTTCTGCGCCCCCTGGCCGAGAGTGGTAACGAGGCGGTGGGTTCCATGGGCGACGATACGCCCATGGCGGTCTTGTCGCGAAGTGAGCGCTCGCTTTACGACTATTTCCGGCAGAAATTTGCCCAGGTGACCAACCCGCCCATCGACCCCCTGCGGGAAACCATCGTCATGTCCCTGGAGACTGACCTGGGCGGCGAAAAGAACATATTTCACGAAGGGCCGGAACACGCTGACCGGGTGATCCTGAGTTCCCCGGT
>JAHEEV010000214.1 GCA_024640505.1 Halieaceae bacterium | reverse complement strand
GAAACGCAAGCCGGGCTATGTCGGCGTGGCCTGGGACAACGTCGATACGCGCATCAGCGAGGAGGGTGAAATCCAGCTCAAGTCACCGGGGAACATGGTGGGCTATTACAAGGCCCCCGAATTGACGGCCGAGTGTTACACCGACGACGGTTATTTCAGAACCGGCGACCGGGGCGAGTACACCCCGGAGGGCCTGCTGCGCATCACAGGCCGGGTGAAGGAACTGTTCAAGACCAGCAAGGGCAAGTACGTGGCGCCGGTGCCCATCGAAAACCTGCTCAACTCGGACAGCCTGGTGGAGCTGTCCTGCGTCTCCGGCGTGGGCCGGCCGGCCTGCTTTGCCGTGGTGCAACTGGCGGAGGAATTCCGGCCCAAAATGGCGGACGAGAACTTCCGCCGGGAAGCGAGCGCCAAACTGGAAGCCCTGCTGAACAACATCAACAGCCAGGTCGAGGGCTACGAACAGATGCAGTTCATCGCGGTGGTGACGGACGCGTGGGATACGGCCAACAACTTCCTCACGCCCACTCTGAAGATCAAGCGCGATGTGATCGAGTCCACCTACGCACCCTACCTGGATGCATGGTACGACGCACGGCAGAAAGTGGTCTGGCAGGATTGAGTCTGTAGGAGCGCACTACCCATAAAGAGGGGCACGCCGTCCGTGCGCGATTAGGGATGGGCGCAAGCCAGATCGCCCGCGGAGCACCCGGTAAAGCGGGGCAGGCTCCGGGCTCCTACAATCCGGCGAATCGCTCACACCTGTAGGAGCGCACTCCGTGCGCGATTAGGGATGGGCGCAAGCCAGATCGCCCGCGGAGCGGGCTCCTACAATGCGCGATCGTGCGCGACCGGCCGCGCGGAGAGGGCCTCAGGATACGAACGCCTCGCGGAGCACTGACGGGTCGTCCGAAATCTGCTGGATCTGGTGCATGAAATGCCAGGGTGCCAGCAGCGGCTTCAGCGCTTCGGCGGTGACGGGCTCACTGAACAGGTAGCCCTGGATGATGTGCGCGCCATTGCGGGTCAGGAACTGGTACTGCTCCTGTGTCTCCACGCCCTCCGCCACCAGTCGCAGATTCAAGCTCCTGGCCAGGGCGATGATGGCCAGCACCACACTGGCGTCGTTGTCGCTCTCGTGGAACTTGGTCACGAAGCTGCGATCGATCTTCAGTTCGTCCAGCGGGAACCGGCTGAGGTAACTGAGGGAGGAGTAGCCGGTCCCGAAATCGTCGATGGAGAGACTCACCCCGATCTCCTTCAGCGCCTGCAGGGCCTTGACGGTGGCACTGGCATCGTCCATCAACAGGCCCTCGGTCAGTTCCAGTTCCAGAACCGAGGGATCCAGCCCCGTCTCCTCCAGAATTTCCTGCACCGTACGGGCGAAGCCCTTGTTGAATTGCAGGGCGGAGACATTCACCGACACCTTGGGCAGTTTGAGGCCCTGCGCGGCGAATGCCATGACCTGGCGACAGGCCTCCCGCAGGGCCCATTCTCCCAGCTCCCCGATCAGCCCCATCTCCTCGGCCAGCGGAATGAACTTGAAGGGGGGAACCATCCCGTGCTCCGGATGCTGCCAGCGCAGCAGCGCCTCGGCGCCTACGACTGAGCCGTTTCGCGTATCGATCTGGGGCTGGTAGTGCAGTTCCAGTTCGCAGCGTTCCACGGCCTTGCGCAGATCGGATTCCAGGCGGAGGCGCTCCAGCCCGGGGGCATTCATCTCACTTTCATAGAAGACGTAGTTGTTCTTGCCCAGGGACTTGGCGTGGTACATGGCCGTATCCGCAGCCTTGAGCAGCCCCTCCACGTCAGTCGCGTCCCCGGGTGCCATAGCGATACCGATGCTGGGTGTGATAACCAGCTCGTGGCCCTCGATGATCATCGGCTGCATCAGGGCATCGATCAGTCGCTGGGCCACCATCCCGGCCGATTCTGCGCTGTCGATCTGGTTCAGCACCACGGTAAATTCGTCACCGCCGAGTCGCGACACATCGATCCTCGATCCGGAATCCACATTGTGGGCCACCACGTCGCTGTCACGAACACAGCTGGAGAGCCGTGCACCGACCTCTTTCAGCAACCGGTCGCCCGCGCTGTGGCCCAGGGAGTCGTTGATGCGTTTGAAGTTGTCCAGGTCCAGGAATAACAGGGCCAGGTTTTCCTCGTTGCGTGCGGCGAGCCGCAAGAGCAGGTCCAGCTGTTCGCCGAACAGGCGCCGGTTGGGCAGTGAGGTGAGGCTGTCGTAATAGGCCATCTGCCGCAGGCGGTCCTTGGTCTCGGTGACTTCCTTGACCGCTTTATTGAGTTCTTCGTTGCGCCGGGAGAGCTGGGAGGTGCGTTCCTCCACCTTCATGCTCAGCAACTGGTGATCCACGTCCATCTTGGTCTTGTAGGTACTCAGGCCGCCGATGATGCCGTTGAGGATCGCCGCAATGTCCGTGATCTCGCCGCTGCCGCTGATATCGACCGGCTGTTTCAGGCGCCCCGCTGCGATTTCGTCGGCCGCTTCCGCCAGTCGCGAAAGCGGCGCGGTGATACGCCGGGTGATCACCAGCGAGAGCGACGTACACAGCAGCACGAAGAGCACACAGGCCAGCGTGGTGAGAGCCACGGTGGGTGCGACGACAGACATTATTCCCCGTGGGCTCAGGGCGACGTGAACATAGCCGACCACATGCAGGCTGCCCACGGATTCTGGCTGCGCCATGGCGCGACCGAAGTCGCTGCGGGTCAGGTCCTCGCGCAACGGGTTGAGTGCGGCGAATACCGGCAGCGTCTGGTGTATGAAGCGCCCGCCGTCGAGCAGCCCCACCAGCCAGCCGTCCCCCACGATTTCCTCCTGACCGTCGAGGGTGACAACCCTCGCTTCAGTGGCGGGCGTTTCCCCCCGCAGCGCGCGGAAAGCCGGCAAGGGGGAACCATAACTGCCGATCTGGTCGCGCCGGATGATAGGCTCACCGGTTACATCGTAGATGACGGCGTAGGCCGCGCCGCCGGACGCCATGAACTCGTCGAGCTGCTTGCCCAGGCGAGCCATATCCTGGTAGTAGATGTTGACCTGCAGCTCAGGATGGGCCAGCACACGCGCCGTATCCTGTTCCAGGAGCCGTTCGAGGGCGAAGTCGTATTCCCGGTGCACGGCGAAGCCGGCTACCAGGCTGCCCAGGAACAGCGCAATGCCGATGACCAGCAGGTTGATCTTCGCTGCAATGGTCACGCTGCTGTCCCGTCTACGTTTCTTGTTGTTGCCTTCATTCTTCCTGGCGATCCCCACACCTTAATCGGACAAAACGGTGCTGTTGTGCAGTGATTAGCATGGCACAACCCGCCCCCGCGTTGCCCGCAAAAACTGGAGTTTTCTCGAGTTTTATGCGCTTTTTGTTGGTAGTAGAGGCGACGGTCGTGATTGAATCACCACTGTCCGGGGACAGAAACGGATAGTAATAATGAAAGAATTACAGTTGACTCACGTGGCGCTGCTGGGCGCCCGGATAGACCTGTTCAAACGCTATGGTATTCGTACCAGGGGGGAACTGCCCCGCTGCTGCATCGTGCCCCGGGGGTCCGGTCCACTGGCGGATCTTTACCCGGAAGAGCGCTACGCGCGCCTCGCGGCGCAGCTGCCGCTATGGGTGCACAATATCGTGACGGACTCTGAATTTCCGCAGCGCGAACGCCTGATGATGGCACTGCGTCGCTTCGAGGGTGAATTGCGCGATCACCGGGACGACGAGGTGGTGTCGGCGGTGTTGAGTGCCGGCTTCAGGGACCAGCCCCTGGACCCCCTGGACCTGCCCGACGCCCTGCCCATGCGCCAGCGCTGTGAGCTGCTGATGCAGCTGGACGTGTGGCTGGCGGCCTACCGGGAACTGGAAAATGACCTGGTGGGCAACCTGTGCGAGGTCGCCGCGGAACTGGACCGCTGGATGGCGTCATCCGACCGGTTGAGTCAGGCGCGCAGCGCCTGACTCCACTGACACGGACGGAGGAGCTTCAGCCTTCAGCGGGACGGCGGGCACCCCCCCGTGATGCCATGCGCACGGTACGCTGGCAGGTATCCAGCCAGGGCTGTACCGGTTCCGTCCTCAGGGCACGCACGTAACCCTGTTCGGTACGACAGGCGATGCTGGTCTTGTTCGGCGTCCAATCACCCTCTTTCGGGCGCGGCTTGCGATTGGTGTAATACCAGATGCCCCTGCGATCCTG
>JAHEEV010000081.1 GCA_024640505.1 Halieaceae bacterium | reverse complement strand
TACCACTTTTGCCCATACCGGGACATTCGCGCGAACTCCGGATCTCTGTATACATAACGTTCCATCACGCGTAACGTATGCGGATGGTGCCGTTAATCGGCTGAGGCCACCAATCAGACTCCATCTCGCTTTTATCATCCACCCGAGCGACAACCGCGGCCATAGGCATGGGTAAATACAGTCCAAGGCGAGGAATACGGGAGATCAACCAAGAGAGCCACACTATGAAAATCCGAATCGGGTACGAGATGGTCTACAGCTGTACACAGCCCACGCCGATTATCCTCACCCTGAATGTGCACTCTTCCCGGGCGACCTTCCTGCTCACCCCGGACCAGATAACCACGAACCCGCCTATACCGCTAAGCGCCTACCGCGACCTGTACGGGAACTGGGTCACCCGGCTCGTTCTACCGCAAGGCGATACGACGATCGCGAACGACGCCATAATCCTGGACGATGGCGAGCCCGACAGGATTTCTCCCAACGCACAGCAGTACCCGGTAGAAATGCTGCCGGAGGAAACCCTGGTGTACTTGCTAGGCAGCCGCTACTGCGAAACTGATATCCTGTCCAACGAAGCCTGGCGCCTGTTCGGCCATGGCCCCACCGGTTGGCAGCGGGTGCAGGCGATCTGTGACTTCGTACACGAGCACATTCAGTTTGGTTACGAGCATGCGCGCAATACCAAGACCGCTTCACAGGTTTACGAGGAGAGAGCCGGGGTGTGCCGCGACTATACCCACCTGGCCGTCACCTTTTGTCGCTGCCTGAATATACCGGCACGCTACTGCACGGGTTATGTCAGTGATATCGGCCAGCCGCCACCCTATAGCGAAATGGATTTTGCCGCCTGGTTCGAGGCCTACCTGGATGGCGAATGGCACACCTTCGACCCTCGCAACAACAAGCCGATGATCGGCCGCATATTGATGGCACGTGGCCGCGACGCTACCGATGTATCGCTTAGCAACAGCTTCGGCGAGACCCTGCTGAAAAGTTTCCTGGTCAGGGCGGACAAAGTCCCTGAGGAATGAAAGGAACAAGTACAGCCCTGCTTGGCACTGAAGAACCGCCACCCTTTGAAATCGTCAACACCGGCGGCAAGTGCAATCTCGTGCTGGCGTGTGACCATGCTTCGAATCGCGTCCCCGCCCGTCTGGATAATTTGGGACTGACCGCGCAGCAACTGGATAGTCATATCGGCTGGGACCCGGGTGCCGCAGAGGTTTCGCGCCGCTTGGCAGCGCGCCTCGATGCGCCGCTGCTGCTCAGCAACTACTCGCGACTGGTCATCGACTGCAATCGCTGGCCCTCCGATCCTGAATTCATACCTGAATCCAGTGACGGGATAATCGTACCCGGCAATGTCGGCCTGCCATCCGCAGAGGCGGCGCTGCGGCGCCGCACGTTGTTCGATCCCTACCACGCGGCCCTTGCTGCCCTGTTGCGAGCGCCAGGCAACAAACAGCCCGTGCTGCTCAGCATTCACAGCTTCACGCCCTCGCTCTCCGGAACCGAGCGGCCCTGGCCAATCGGCGTTTGCTATCGCCAGAACGTGGCTCTGGCAGCGCGCTGGCTTGATGCACTGCAACAGCGGTTGAGCGAACCGGTTGGCAATAATCAGCCCTACGAGGTTGAACTCGATATCGACTACACGATTCCTCAGCAAGCGGAAAACATCGGCATAGACGGCATCATGTTGGAACTTCGTCAGGACAGTATTGCAGACGAGGCTGGCGTCCGCCGTTGGAGTGACATTATTGCCGAGTGCTGGCTGGCAATAGCATCCAACTGAAACCGCACCAGGGTCTAGCTGGGCTCACTAAATTGGGGTATTCCCCCTTTTCAGCCCAGGTTGAGCAAATAATCTGCCGTAGAATTTTGGGAATGCCCTAATGGACCCACAATGAGAAAACACCTGACCGGGAGCAATGATAATCCCCCCATCCCCGTTTTACGGTCTATCCTGATGAGGACTGGCCTGAAGTATCAGGACACACTTAGTAGTGTATTGTTGGAGAGCGTGCGTTAGGGCACTGCTGAATTTCTGGGAAAGCAATCGGCGAGTCATCGAGTGGAGGATATTTATGTTTTTCAACCTCAGGAAAAACTCCAGGGCACAAGTGACCACGTCACAGGCCTTGCGCCATCTGATTGTATTTCAGATGAAGCTTGGTGCGGATGCCATTCGCGATCTTCTTATGAGCCCTGTTAGCGTGTTGGTTTTCGCAGTCGATGCAATACGCAAGCCCACGCTGGAAGACAGTCTATACCTGAGATTAATGCTATTGGGCCGTAAGTCTGACCGGATTATCAATCTGTTTGATGAACACAAAGATGCCGGGCATTTTACGGTGGACCAGGCGGTGGAGGAACTGGAGGAGTTAGTCCTGACTGGACGAAAAGACCAGAACTGATGCCCGGTACTGAGATTTTCAACCAGGCTGGCGAAGAAACGCGCTGTCAGGATAAATTAGAACCCTTATCATCCGAATCCTGCTCCGCGTCGACCTCTGGTATATCTGTTTCTGCATCGACAGCCATTATTCGCTCGATGGTGACCTGGCCGACCCGGCTTCCCTCGAGATCGAGTATCGTAAAACGGTATCCGCTTTCCTCAATCTGGTCTCCCGCCTGCGGCATTCGCTCCAGCCTTTGCATCAGTAATCCGGAAACCGAGTTTGCATCTACGTCCTGGTCCAGTTCAAACTCCAGCAGGCGCTCCAGCTGTCCTATGGTCATCAGACCATCCACCTGCCAGATATGTGTATCCAGCTGCTGGAACTCCGGCACGCTGGGTGTCTCATCACCCTCATCTTCGATATCGCCCACGATCTCCTCCAGCAGATCCTCCAGAGTGACTATCCCGCTGAGCTGGCCGTACTCATCCACCACCAGGGACATGTGGTTGCGCTGCTCGCGCATGAGTTCGAACAGGGGGGCGATCTTCTGGCTCTCGGGCACGATCAGCGGTTCGTTGCAATATTCCTCCAGCCGAGTCCATGGATCGCGGTCCTCTGGCCCGCTTTCCACCATGGCCTGGTAAAGGGACTTGATCAGTATCACACCGATTATCTGATTACCCCTGTCACTGTCGATCAGCGGAAAGCGTGAATGACCTGCCTCGAATGCGTTACGCCGGTTCTCCACGACATCCCCCGCGATGTCGAGAACGGTCACGGCATGCCGGGGAATCATAATTCTCTGTACGTCGTGCAGGTCGAACTCGAACAGATTACGCAACATCTCGGCTTTTTGCTGTTCGATACTGCCGTGCTTGCCGGAGGCGGTAACCAGCCCCTTGAGCTCCTCGCCGGTAAATACGTCCCCGTGCGTGGCTTCCTCGACATTAAACAGACTCAAAATCGCGCGCGAAGCCCTATTGAGCACCCAGTTCAGCGGCCAAACTATCAGGTATGCCAGGTGCAGGGGATAGGCCGACCACATCGCCACCCGCTCCGCCTTTCGTATGGCAAACGTCTTGGGAACCTGTTCGCCGACCACTATATGCAGTGAGGAGAAAATCAGGAATCCCAGAAGAAATGACACTGTGTGCAGCGCCGTATCCGGCATGCCGAAGGAATGAAACAGTGGTTCAAGCAGAGCCGCCACAGCGGGTTCTCCGACCCAGCCGAGACCGAGGGAGGCCATGGTAATACCCAGCTGGCAGGCGGCCAGGTATGCCTCAAGATTCTGCTGGATCGTGGAAGTCATCCGCGCCGGGCGGCTGCCGGCAGCGGCAAGACGCTCAATACGGAAATGGTGGGCTTTCACCAGAGCGAACTCGGCAGCGACAAAAAAAGCGTTCAGCGCCAGCAGAACTGTAATTACGATGATGCTTGTCATTGAGCTTCAACTCCCTCGGGGTCTCTCCGAAACCGGCAGGAGAGCCGGTCTTGATTGAGGCGGTATTGTATCTGCAAACTGTGTCTCACACGCCACGCCCAGGGTAAACAAAGTCACAACATTTGCACTGTATTCGGGGTCTGGTTATATACATATAATGCTTCGCAAAGTGCTATCGAGGGCAGTTCTCCAATTGCTTGCAGTGATGCACGAAAGGACAGGTCTATAATGGTGCCAACCAGGATTCGCTCACCCCAACCCTACACGCGGGCCAGGGCACGCTCGACCATCGACTGGACACAGTATGATCCCGGTGAATTTTACGACGAGATCATAAGCGGCAACGGCAGGCCACGCCCTGCCACCCGTGGCCTGGTATCGTTCATGCGCAAACATACCGTCAGGCAGCTGGTTTCCAGGCAGCACGCGGCAGATCTGGCCATCCAGGAAATGGGCGTCACCTTCACAGTCTATAGTGAAGGCCAGAATATCGATCGCGCCTGGCCGATGGATATCATTCCCCGCATTATCCCCCTGCAGGAGTGGCGGATACTGGAGCAGGGTCTGGTACAGCGCCTGACCGCACTGAATATGTTTATCGATGACATCTACAACAAGCAGCAGATCCTCAAGGATGGGGTGGTACCCCGGGACATCATTGCCAGCTCCCCCGAATTCCTGAAGCAATGTGTGGGCGCGAAACCCCGTTACGGCGTTTGGTCACACATATGTGGCTCTGACCTGGTGCGCGACAGCGACGGCACGGTATATGTGTTGGAAGACAACTTGCGGGTTCCGTCCGGCGTATCCTACATGCTGGAGAATCGCGCAATTTCCAAGCGGGTTCTGCCCCAGCTTTTTGACCGCATCTCCATCCAGCCGGTAACCGATTATCCCTCACAACTGTTTGACATGCTGGCCTCGCTGTCCCCCCGCGCCGTCAAGCATCCCGAAATCGTGGTTATGACCCCGGGCGTCTACAACTCGGCTTATTTCGAGCACGCCTATCTCGCCCAGCGCATGGGCGCAGAGCTGGTCGAGGGCGCGGACCTGGTCGTGGGCAGCGACGATAAAGTCTATATGAAGACCATCCGCGGGCTGGCCCAGGTAGACGTGGTCTATCGGCGCATCAACGACGACTTTCTCGACCCCGAAGTTTTCCGGCCCGAATCCACTCTGGGCACGCCTGGCCTGTTCCGGGCCTGGCGCAAGGGCAATGTAGGTCTGGCCAATGCACCCGGAGCGGGGGTGGCCGACGATAAGGTGATCTATACCTTCGTGCCCGACATTATCAGGTACTACCTGGACCAGGATCCGATCATACCCAATGTCCCGAGTTTCCTGTGCGTGAACAACAAGCACCGCCAACATGTACTGGATAACCTGGAGAACATGGTGGTAAAGCCTGCCAACGAGTCCGGCGGCTATGGCATGCTGGTCGGCCCGGCAGCCAGCAAAAAGGAGCGGAATATATTTGCCGAACTGATAAAAAAGAACCCGCGCAACTACATGGCGCAACCTGCACTGAAGCTTTCCACTGCGCCCACGCTGTGCGGGAAAAATATTGAACCCAGGCATCTGGACCTTCGGCCGTTCATACTGCAGGCAAAGAGTCACTACGTGACGGCCGGAGGGTTGACCAGGGTGGCCTTACGCAAGGGTTCCCTGGTGGTGAACTCATCCCAGGGAGGCGGCAGCAAGGACACCTGGATCGTGGATACGGAGGCGCGTTAATGCTTGCGAGAACCGCTGAGCGGGTTTACTGGCTGGGCCGATTTCTGGAGCGCGCCGAAAATACTGCCCGACTGATGCTCGTGCGCCACCAGGCTATTCTGGATCTGCCGAAGGAGGTCCAGCCGGGCTGGGAGCAGCTGCTGGAGGTACTGGGCACACAGGAAAATTTCGCCGCCCTGGGCGGTGTCACTAATGAGAAAAACATTATCAGCCACGTGTTTGGAGAGCGGGAGAACCCCTCCTCCATCATCAGCTCCCTGACCAGCGTCCGGGAAAATATGCGGACCACCCGGGAGATTTTACCCAGCGAAACCTGGGAGCGTATCAACAGCCTCTACCTTAGTGTTGCGCGGCGTAGCACAAAAGACCTGCCTCGAGGTATGCGCCACTCGGTGCTGAACAATATTGTCCAATCGTGCCAGCAGATCACCGGAATGCTGGCCGGTTCCATGAACCATGACGCCGCCTACCAGTTTATTCGCCTGGGCCGTAACCTGGAACGTGCGGATATGAGCACGCGAATTATCGACGCGGCGTCCGCGGGCCTGATGGGCGACGAGGAATACATCATTCCCTATCGCAACGTATTGTGGATCAGCGTTCTCCAGTCACTGAGCGCATACCAGATGTACCGGCTGAACGTTCAGCGCAATGTCAGTCCGGAGGACGTACTGGAGTTTCTGTTGAGAAGCCGCGTATTTCCGCGCGCTGTCGTGCACTGCCTGGGTGAAATCGAAAACAGCATGAAATTGTTGCCTGATCACAGGCCGGCACTGAAAGTGGCACATCGTGTTCAGCGCGAGCTTGTGGCAACCAACTTCAGCGACCTGGTTGAGCGTGCGCTGCACGACTTCATAGATGAGTTTCAGATTCAACTGGAGCAGGTGCACTACGCCATAGTCGACACCTGGTTCACACCTGGTGAAGTGTGATTGACTGGCAGGGTATCAGTGCCCCGATGCTGCCAATCTGGGCGACTTAGCCTGCCGGTACTCGTCTGGCCGCTGCACGCCGCGCGAACAGCTTGCGGATCTCCTCCGCCCACAATACGCAGCTGGCGACGGCGCCGATAAGAAAAAACTCGGACAGGGCAATGGGGACGGTGTGGAAGATGCGGCTCAGGGGCTCGGTATAGATCACCAGGAAGTGCAGGACATTCCCGAGCAGCAGCCCTCCAATCAGCCAGCGGTTGCCAAACAGTCCCCGATCGAAGGCCGAGCGCGTCGCGCTGCGGCAATTCAGGACATTGAACCACTGGCTGACGGCCAGGACGGTAAACGTCTCTGTTTGCACCTGGGCAAATTCCACCCCGGTTCCCAGGCGCCAGATAAAGTAGCCGAATGTGGAAGCGGCCATCACCGGAGTCATTAGACATACTCTCCGAAGCAGGCCCCGGTCGAGGAGCGGATCACCCGGCGGAACGGGCGGCCTCTCCATTTCATCCCCCTCCCGCTGCTCCATGATCAGGTTCACGGTAACCGTGCCCTCGGTAACGATGTTGATCCAGAGAATCTGTACGGCAGCCAGCGGAAGCGGATAGCCGAAGAACAACGCGCACAGCAGGACGATCACTTCCGCCATGGAGGTGGCGAAGAGGTAGAGGATAACCTTCTTCAGATTGTTGTAGACCAATCGGCCTTCATCGACGGCATGGACAATGGTGGCGAAATTGTCGTCGCTGATGACGATCTTGGCTGCACTCTTGGCCACCTCGGTGCCGGTAATACCCATGGCCACGCCCACGTCCGCGGCGGCCAGCGCAGGGGCGTCATTTACCCCGTCACCGGTCATGGCCACCGTCCAGCCCCGTGATTGGAAGGCCTCCACGATCCGCAGTTTCTGGGAGGGGTGCACCCGGGCGAACACAGATACCCGGTCCAGCGATATACGCAGGTCCTGCTCCGGCATCTGCTCCAACTCCGTGCCATTGAGCACGATGTCGCCCTCCCGGGCGATTCCCAACTGGCGCGCGATGGCCAGACCCGTCGCCTTGTGGTCTCCTGTGACCATGACGGGGCGAATTCCGGCAGCGCGACATAGCGCCACCGCCTCCGCCACCTCCGCCCTTGGCGGATCCATCTGGCCGAGCAGACCGAGGAAACAAGCGCGGCCCTGGAAGGGCTCGAAACCGGCTTTTACGTCGAAGGACTCCACGCCATCCACTCTGGCAACTGCCAGCAACCGCAGCGCATCCTGTGCCATCTCATCCGCCGCGGCCTCGATCAACGTCCGCGCAGCCTCGTCCAGTGGCTCGGAGGCCCCCCCTGGCCACTGGGAGGCGCACAGTCCGAGGACTCGTTCAGGTGCCCCCTTGATCAGGACGCAACCAGCTTCGTGCTGCGTCGCCATCATTTTCTCCGAGGCATCGAAGGGAATCTCGTCACGCCTGGGACAGTCGCGCCGCAGCTCATCCACGTCCAAACAGGCTTTCCAGGCGAAAGCCAACAGGGCGGCCTCAGTGGGATCGCCCAGGGGCCTCCATCTCGGATCCCGGGCATCCGGTGCGACCAGCTGCGCGTCATTACAGAGCGCGGAGGCCTCCGCCAGTGCCCGTACGGCCTCGTCGACCGTGGCGTCGACTACCCTGCCCTCAAGGGTAAGTGAGCCCTCGGGAGAGTAACCTGTCCCGGATACATCCACGACCCGGCCTCCGGGCAGCCAGGCCCGCGTCACCGTCATTTCGTTTCTGGTCAGGGTCCCTGTCTTATCACTGCAGATGACGCTGGTAGAGCCCAGCGTCTCGACCGCCGAAAGGCGCCGCACGATCACCCCGCGGCGCGCCATGCGTTGCATACCCACGGCCAGGGCGATGGTCATGGCAACCGGCAGGCCCTCGGGCACCATCGAGACCATCTGGCTGATCGCAACCATGAAGATATCCAGAAACGGCAGGCCGCGTAGCAGGCCAATACTCACGACAGCGGCAAAGAGACCCAGTGCTGCTGCAACCAGGTAACGACCGAACTGGTCGATTCTCGCTTCCAGCGGCGTCTTTGGCTCCTTCGCGCCGGAGGTGAGGCTGGCGATCTTGCCCACTTCCGTCGCCAGGCCCGTCGCCACGACCACCGCACGCCCCCTGCCCGTCGCGACGTGAGTACCGGAGTAGACCATGTTCCGCCTGTCCGGCAGGGAGGCGGCCCGATCGAGAACGGCGACATTCTTGGGCACCGGGAGGGACTCGCCTGTCAGCGCAGCCTCGGAAGTCTCCAGGGCAGCGGTCACCACCAGCCGGGCATCGGCACCAACGGCGTCTCCGGCTCCCAGTACCATCACGTCCCCCGGCACCAGGTCTCGCGCCTCGATCTCTAGCGGCTCCCCGTCCCGAATCACCTGCGCGCGCAAGCGTGAAAGACGCTGCAGAGCCTCCATGGAGCGCTCGGCCCGCCCCTCCTGAAAGGCACCGATGACCGCATTGATAAAGACGACAACAAGAATAACCAGAGCATCCCCGCGATGCCCCATGGCAAAGGCGATAACTGCCGCTACGACGAGAATGTAAATAAGCGGGCTCAGGAACTGGGCCAGGAATACGCGCGAAAGCGACTTGCGAGCGGCCTCCGGAAGCGCATTTGGACCGCACAGATCGAGCTTTCTGGCCGCATCCCCGCTACTCAGGCCAGCATCCAGCCGGCTGCCCATCCTGGCGACGACGTTCTCCGCTGACATTGCATGCCACGCATCATCTGCGTCTGCCAGCGCAGGATCGACGGGGCCGGGTTCACTCATATCTCTCGCTCTCCAGGTGGGAGACCGCGGCAACCCATTCAGAGGGCATCAGCCCGGTCAGAACAGCACGATGCCCAGCACTTCGAGCGTATTTTTGTCGGGAAACCCATCTGCAACCAGGTCCCTGCTCGCCTGAAAGTCGCGCAGTGCCGAACGGGTTTTCGGACCAAGCAAACCGTCGGGTTCACCGCCATCGAAACCGGCGGCCAGCAGCGACTGCTGCAACTGGATGACCTGGGTGCGGCTCAGGCGGGGCTGGTCGTCAGGGATCGCCTGCAGGAGCGGGCCCGCGCCCGCGATACGGTCAGCCAGGTGACCTACCGACAGGGCATAATTGGTGGACCGATTCCACTGCATGATCACCGCAAAATTCGCGTAAACCAGGAATGCGGGGCCTGTGTGACCGGCCGGTATAACCAGTTCCGCCAGCATCCCCGCTACCACCGGTAACGCGCCGCCGTCGGCCCGGCGCACACCCAGAGCTCGCCATTCGTCGAGACTTCGCTGTTTGCGGGTCATGGTATAGTCGAAGTCCTTCGGCAACTTCACCTCCCGCCCCCAGCGTTCCTCCGGGTTCCAACCCAATTGATTGAGAAAATTGGCCGCCGATGCCAGCGCATCCCGGGGGCTACCCCAAAGGTCGAGGGCGCCATCCCCATCGCCGTCCACGGCGTAACGCAGGTAAGTCGACGGCATAAACTGGGTGTGACCAACTGCACCCGCCCAGGAGCCCTGCATATCGCCAGCATCCAGTCGCTCCTTCTCCATCAACTCCAGGGCGAGTAGAAACTCTGTGGTGAAGAACTGGCTGCGACGCTCATCACAGGCCAGGGTCGCCAGCGAATCGAGGGTTGGCATCTTCCCCAGCGTGTTGCCGTAATTGGTCTCCAGGCCCCAGAACGAAACCAGGTACGAACCGGGGACGCCATATCTATGGGATAAATCGGCAAGAAAGTCACCGTATTGCGCAAGCAGGGTCCGTCCCTTCTCTATCCGGTAATTCGACACGCGCTTGCCGAAGTAATCGGCAAAGGTTTGCGTGAACTCGGGTTGGGCGCGATCGAGCTCCACTACCCTGGCCTGGTATCGCAGGGCGGGGAATACCCGACTGACCGTGTCTCCCGAGATGCCACTGGCTTGAGCCGCCTGCTGCAGGCGAGCAAGGCAGGTGTCGAACACCGCCTGGTCAGCTGTGGCCGGGGCGCTGGCTAAGAAGATAAATAGGGTGATAAAAATATTAAGACGCACAGAAAATCCCAGGATGAACGATTTTGGCAGAAGCTACGGTGCTAATGTATGACACTGCTGCGCCCCACGGCAACTCCCAGGTTTGTGAACGGTCGGCGATTACGAGTCTCGGCGGCCTTATCAGCGTGACGATAGGCGTTCGCCTTGATCACGGGCCAAAGCGGCGTGCCGCCCGCAGCCGCTTCCAGCACTCGCATGTTATCGCTCAGATGTGGAAGGCGAATAACCGCACTGGTATGTGGCATTGACTGATCCAATACTGCCTCCACGCACCGGCCCCTAGCTGCGCATCGATTCGCGCCGGGACTCAGCTCCCCGAATAAGACTTCTCGACATAAGGCGACAACATGGCAGCCAACAACGCGCTGTAGCCCAACCGGAACTGAAGGGAATCGCCCACCCGGACCGATCCCCCTGCGGCAGTCACATCGAGCAGCAGATGATCGCTGGAGGCACCAATAATCGTGAACCTGGAATCCTCTGATTGTACATTGCCAGTGTCGATATCCGCACGGCCGATATTGACGATCGCCCTCTCGATGTCGCCGCGGTCATCGAAACGCGGGTGGTTACCGAAGGCATCCTCACTGAGCTCCCCGACGGGCATCGATGGCTTGCGTTTGACCTCGATAACCTCCGCACGCAGGGTGAACGCGTCCTGGAAGGTATTCGGCAGCGCGGTTCGATGGATGGTCTCGCGGCCGAGCAGGATCGCCTCGCCAACCCGGAGGTTGTTGATGCGTGCAGGCACGTCCCCCGCGGCGATCAACGGCAGTATATTGGAGGCACCCCCGGAGATGATCTCCAACGGATAACCCAATAGCGACTCGACCTGTTCGGCGCATTCGACCAGTTGCTGCAGCGATGCCGGGGTCGGAACCACACCACTCAGACAGGAAAGATTGGTGCCGATACCCTGCACTCTGACCCCCTCGAGCTGGCTGCATCGCTCTACGAACGACAACAGCTGATCCGGCCACACCCCTTCACGCAGATCCCCCAGATCGACCATGACGATAATACAGTGGCGTTTGCCCTGCTTTTCGGCCTCCGCGGAGAGCGCCGCTACCACTTTCAGCTCCGAGTTCAGGCTGACGTCAACGCAGTCAACGATCTGTTTCGCCCGTGACAGCGATGGAATCCTCAAGAGCTGGTATTCTGCTTTCACACCGGCCGACTGCAGGCGCGCGATATTGAGCATGCGCGACTCCCCTATAGCGACGACACCGCCACGCAGCATCGCCCTGGCAACCTGTGGGTCTCCGCAGGTTACCTTGGTTACGCCCACGACGGCGATGCCCTGAGCGGCGCACTGGCTTACGATGTGGCGCGCGTTATGTTCGATCTTTTCCAGATCAATGAGCAGACTGGGATCAGCCATCGGCAATCTCCTCTTCCGCCAGGCCAAGACTGGTGTACAGTACCTGTCGCGCCGCCGTCCGATGATAACGGCTCATCACTCCTGCCGCCGCCAACAGGTAGTCTTTATCGAGCAGGATTCGCGCTGATGCCGGCGGCATCAGGTTACTGTCGTCGTCCTCCCCCTGGGTACGAAGAGCAGCCAGGATTTCCGTGCCCGCGCCGAGGCGCGTTAACGCGCCTCCTGTACCGACTATCCACTGGATCGCGGACAGGTCACGGCCTTCGACGACCAGCGTGCGTCCGTACACACCGTAGCTTGGTAAAACCCTACCGACATGGCGCTTGATAGCCTGTTGACAGGCAAGGCGTGTCAGGGTGATCGCGGCTTCGCGCTGCTCCTGGTGTTGCGGCAGAGCGACAATCGCCTCCGGATTGATATCGGTGCAGCCGGCAGTCCTGAGCATCTGCTCTGCGTTGAAGTACACACCAAGGTCTCCTTCCACGGTGCGCTTGGACTGCGGTTCCGGTCGCAGCCGCATATTTTCATGCTCAGGCGCGTCCCGCGTTACCGAGTGGACGTCAGTAGTCGCACCGCCCACATCTATCGTCATCACATTACCGAGTCGTTCCGCCAGCATCTCCGTGGCCAGCATTACCGCACCAGGGGTCGGCAGAATCGTGCCGTGCACGCGCCGGCGGACCCGATCCAGTCCCGGCGCAGAGACTATGTGCGTCGAAAAGACCTCCTGGATCACATCCCGGACCGGCTCGATATTCAGTTCATCGATCCGGGGATAAACGTTATCGACCACGAAAATCGTTTTATCCGCCGCCAGGAACAGGCGCTCTATCTCCTTGGCAGCCGTGCGATTGCCGGCATAGATTACCGGTGCGCTGCAGGGGGCGGCCGCCAGCGCGCGGGCGTTCCCGATAACGATTTCGCGGTCGCCGTAGTCGACGCCGCCGGCCAGCAGGATCACCCTGGGTTGCAGGCTGCAGAGCTGGTCTATGTCGTCCTGCCCAAGCAACCCGGCGGAGGTGAACACCACGTTGGCGCCGGCACCCAGCGAAGCCTCGCGCGCTGCCCGCAGGGTCATCTCCGCGGTCAGTCCGTGGACACTCATGCGCAGGCCACCGGCCGCCGAAGATGCCGCCATCCAGCGCGCGCCGCTGGTATCGATGTCGAGACGGTGTTCGAGATCCTCTCTCGCCTCATCCAGGCCCAGCAGGACATCGCCAGCGGCAACCGTAGTGGCGGCAAAACCCTGGCCGAGAAATCGCGCCGTACCCCCATCCGCCACGGACAGTCCAGCGAAAGCGCAGAGTTTGGTGACAGTGCTGCCGATGTCCGCGACCAGCAGCTCCGCAACGGGGCGATTCATCCGCTCAGTCGTCCTCCAGATCACGCAGCCTGGAAACTATGTACGAAGCGACCTGTCGACCACTGGTGCCACGCCCGAAGCCCGCGTCCATACCGCAATCCAGGGCAATGGCATTACTGACCTGGGTGCCACCGGCGATCAACAACAGCCGCTGCCGGATGCCACGCTCGATGGCAAGATCGTTGAGCTTGCGCATATTTGCGCGGTGCACCTCATTGTGCGTCACGATCGTCGACACCAGAACCACCCTGGCATCACATTCCTGGACTGCGTCCAGCAGTTTACCAACGGCAACCGATGTGCCGAGATTGAAACACCTGAAGCCGTACTTCTCGATGCCGCCGTGCTTGATATCCAGGATTTCGCGCAAGCCGACCGAGTGCTCGTCATCTCCCACCGTCCCTGCAACCACCTTGATATCTGCTGCCCGAACAAAGGCCTCGATGCTGTCATCGTCCAGCAGGACTTCCCTGGCCGGCAACTCCATAGCGTCCCGCCGCACCGCTGCCTCCAGGACGCCCTTGACCTCGAATACCGAGCCTTCCGCCGGGTGCATCAACCGTCGACTGATCACTTCGGGCGCTGCGAGACCCATCGTTCGAGCCAGTTCCAGCGCCGCCGCCTCCGCCAGGTCGGGCGCTTCGGCCACAAACAGGGTCACACAGACAACGCCGTCACCGGACCATTGAACCTCTGGCCGCAGCAACCCTCCGGCCTGGTGTTCCTGCGACGCGGCCAGCCGCTGCTCGACATTATCCTGCGGATCGAGCTCATCGATATAGCGAATCCGGTCGTGATTGCACAGGCTGCAGCCTCCGTAAGCACTGCAGGCGCTGCCATCGGCACCGATGTCTGCATAGACATTATTGCCAAAGTGGCCGCAGACAGGAGCACCGTAGCTTGAGTGCCGTTCAATCGTGCTCCCGGCGGCGACCCCGGCTTCAGGGTCCCGCGGTATCCCGTCGCCATTGCGCTCGGGGTACTGCCCGGAGTCGACAAACTGGCCCGCGGCTACCGCGGCGGCATAGCCCCCCGCCGCGATGATCTCCTCGAGAAACAACACCGCCCGTTCCTTGATCTCCCGGGCGCGGTTTCCCAGCGCCTTGTCGCGCTTCAGTTCCACCAGGTCGCTCAAGCCATCCAGGCCCATCAGCGTCTGCCGGGCGGCGCTGATCCCGGCGATGCTGTTGTAGTGCCAGGGTACGTTCCGCCCCTCATCCGGGGTTATCGTGCTCTGGATATCGGCGCCCGCCAGCCGCGATATGACAGTATCCAGGACATGGGTGACTGTGGCTTCGCCGGTATCGGTTTCGACGTAGCGCGTGTTCTGCTGCGCTCGAAAGCGATATCCCGCAAACAGCTCTCGCACAGCGATTGCGTAAGGCAGGTCCAGTGCCAGCTTGGGAGCCGGAGGTGCGGTCGGCGGTACCGTGGAAAGTGCGATAAGTTCCCTGGGAATGCCGGCAGCCAGCGACAACTCGCAGTTCAGCGCGTGCTGGACCAGGAGTTCCGGCATTACTTTCCAGGCCTGCTTCGCGGTGGCATTGGCATTGTGGGCCCCGTCGATCTGCAACATGCCACCACAGGCCATGACACACTTGGCCTCCGGTGCATCGACGAAGGAACGGTGCAGGTTGATGTTGCGATA
>JAHEEV010000080.1 GCA_024640505.1 Halieaceae bacterium | reverse complement strand
GAGATTCCCACCCTGTTGTCTGATCTCGACCTGGTAGACCCGATCGCCTATACACGGAAAATGCGGGAATCCATGACGCCGCATATCAGGGAACTGGCCGAGAAGCATGGTCTTCCGGAGAAATCCTTTCAATGCAAGCGTGGACCCGTGGAGAAAGTTATCACCAGCCGCGCCGCCAAGGTTCGGGCCCAGATCGTGGTCATGGGCACAGTGGGTCGCAAAGGGGTCAGGGCGCGCCTGCTGGGCAATACAGCGGAGAAGGTGCTTCGCCACCTGAAGACGGACGTGCTGGCGATAAAACCCTGAAAAAAAATTTGCATTCTGGAGAATCGAGTCTACTTTTAAAACAGCACGCGCTTTCCCTGCGTGTGCTAACACGTCCCCTGGCCGATGTTTCTGCCCCGAAACATACGGCTGTTAGCCCGCTGTCATCCCATGGCTAGCGGGCTTTTTTATTTCCTAACAAATAGATAAAAACAAAACCTAAAGTAAAGTCTAGTTTAACAGCCTGGCTCTGGCGCCCAGTGCCACGTTTCTGTCGCCCCGAGCCATGTCGATGACATGCGCTTCCACCTATCATCACTCCCATGTTGAGCAGCAGCCTGTGGCCGCTGGAGAGAAAAAAGGAGTGAGGCAAGAGATGCACGAGCTGGTGATGAGAATCCATGAACCTGAACTTTGCTATGTTTTTGCACGCAATGCCCGGCATCGCGGGCACCCGGAACTCGCCCTGCAGGCTCACCGCCGGGCTGTGGACCTGCGGGCCGAGCGGGCAGGCGCCAGCAGCGAGGTGGAGTTTGCCGCCCTGCGTGCCATTTTCGCCTACGAGGAGGCCCTGAGTTACAGCAAGGGAAAGCGAACCCGCGCCACCGGCACCTGGCAGATGGTCAATCGCAGCGGACTGGTCCCTACCATCGCCAGGAGGCTTGCATCCGGCAGCGATGCCAGCGTGGACGAGACGCTGAAAGAACTCGGCATGGAAGAATACAGTTTTGCGGCAGTGCGTGACGCCTATCCGGACGCGTTTGGCCGCATGGCGGCCTGAAGTTCCCTACCTTGGCCCGGCCCTGAGCAGTATTCAGGGATCCGCCGGGCCGTTTTTAGGGTCCTCGCGGGTACTGCGCAGTGAGAATATTCCCCTGTAGATAATCCCTACCTTCGCCCGGCCGTGAGCCGGGCTTTTTTTATGGATGCTGTTTCCGGAGAAAATTTGCGGCCCGGGGCTATTGTTCCAGGCACAACTGTATTAGATTGACAGGTTTTCCGGCGCAGGCTCCGCGCTGATTTCTCCGCTGAATCGTTATCTACTTATGACTGGAAGCAGTATAGAAAGCCCCATCAAGACACGCCTGGCAGACCTGGTCGAGCACGACCTCTTCATGCCGCGTGAATTGAGCTGGTTATCCTTCAACGCCCGGGTGCTTCAGGAGGCGGCTGACAAATCCGTTCCCATCATCGAGCGCCTGCGCTACCTCGGTATCTTTTCCAACAATTCCGATGAATTCTTCCGGGTGCGCGTCGCCGAGGTGCGTCGTCTCATATCGGTGTCCAGAGGGCCGGGCAAGCAGCAGTCCAAGGAACTGCTGGCGGCGATACAGAAAAGTGTCGTGGAGCTGCAGAAAGAGTTCGATCGCATCTATGCAGAGCTGATGCAGGAACTCGCTGCCCGCAAGATCTACATGATCAACGAGGGGCAGCTGGACCCCGGGCAGGCGGCTTTCGTACAGGCCTATTTCACAACGACGGTACTGCCCGAACTGGAGCCCATCCTGTTGCAGGAAGTGCAGACCATCCCGCCGCTCAACGATGAATCCCTTTATCTCGCCGTGGATATCAAGTCCGGCGAGGATTATCACTACGCCGTGGTGGAGGTGCCCACAGACCGCCTGGATCGCTTCGTCGAGATACCGCGAAGAAAGGGCAAGGGCGGCAAGGTATTCATTGCGCTGGACAATATCATCCGGGCCTGTCTGCCGCAGATGTTCCGGGGCGTGCTTCCTGTCGATAGCGGCGGGGCCTATTGCTTCAAGTTCTCGCGGGATGCCGAGCTGGAAATTGATACCGGTATTCTGCAGAGCTTGCTGGAAAAGATGGAAAAGAGTCTCAAACAACGCCGCAAGGCCGATGCGGTGCGCATGGTCTACGACAGGCAGATGCCCGAGCGTCTACTGACGTACATCAGCGCGCGGTTTGGCTTCGGCAAATACGACAGCCTGATTGCCGGTGGCCGCTACCACAACTCCAAGGACTTCATGGGCTTTCCCAATGTCGGCCCCAAGTACCTGGAACACAAGCCGCTGGTGCCCATACGGGTGCCGCGCCTGGACGAGCAACACTGCATTTTCGATGCCATCCGGGAAAAGGATGTCTTTCTCTACTACCCCTATCATCCGTTCGATTACGTGGTTGACCTGTTGAAAACTGCCGCACTGGATCCGCACGTGACCGATATCAAGATCTGCCTGTATCGGGTTGCCAAAAACTCGCGGGTCATCGATGCCCTGGTCAATGCGGTACAGAATGGCAAGCGGGTACTGGCGGTGGTAGAACTGGCAGCCCGCTTTGACGAGGCGGCCAATATCAGCTGGGCGGAGCGGCTCACCGAAAACGGCATCAACGTGATTTTCGGAATTCCCGGCCTGAAAGTGCATAGCAAGTTGATCCTGATAGAGCGTCGCGAGAGTCATGGCATCCGCTACTACAGCCATATCGGCACCGGAAACTTCAACGAGAAGACGGCACGCATCTACACCGATTTCACCCTGATCACTCACGACCAGAACGTCGGCAGGGATGTGTTCAACGTGTTCGACTTCCTGCAGTATACCTACAAGCGCCCCGAGTACCGGTTGCTGTTGGTGTCCCCGCACACGACCCGGCCCGGCCTTCTGGAGCTTATCGACCAGGAGATCAGCAACGCCCAGGCCGGTTATCGAGGCCTCATGACGCTCAAGTGCAACAACCTGGTCGACAAGGATCTTGTCACCAAGCTGTACGAGGCCAGTCAGGCCGGGGTAGAGATCAGGCTCATCATTCGCGGCATGTGTTCTTTGCTCCCCGGGGTTAAGGGTATTTCGGAGAATATCCAGGCGATATCGATCGTTGACCGTTTCCTGGAGCACCCCAGGGCCTATGTATTCCACAATCGCGGCAAACCGCGCTACCTCATCGGCTCTGCAGATCTCATGACGCGAAACCTCGATTACAGGGTGGAAGTACTCTGTCCCATCTTCGATGAAGATGCGCAGAAAATAATCCAGGATGTACTGGACCAGCAGTGGCACGACAATGTAAAGGCACGTATTCTCGACCAGGACCAGAGCAATACGTACGTGGAGAGCCGGAAAAACGTCGCCAAAATCCGCTCACAGGAAAGCATTCATCGCTACCTGAGTAGCGGAAAACTGCCGCGCTACCCCAAAACCCGTATGAATGTGCCGGCCCGCCGTCGGCGTAAAGCCAAGTGAACGACAGAGGAGATACCTGATGATTGCATATGTTACCGTCGGAACGGCCGACATGGACAAGGCCAAGGCCTTTTACAGCGCACTGCTCGAGGATCTGGGCGCCAAGATCGTCATGGATATCGGGCGGTTGGCCGCCTTCGGTACCGACCAGGGCGGCGCCATGTTCGCGGTTTGCACCCCCCATAATGAGCAGGCCCCAGATCCCGGCAACGGCAACATGGTCGCTATCCCGCCTGGCTCAAAAGAGCTGGTGGACAAGTTATACGCCAAGGCACTGGAGCTTGGCGGCACGGGGGAAGGTGAGCCCGGCCAGCGTATGGATGGCTTCTATGGCGCCTATTTCCGTGACCCTGACGGCAACAAAATCTGCTTCTGTCACTTCGGCTGACGGTAACGCATCAGCAGGGCGTGGCCGCCATCGGCCGCCACGCCGTGTCCCGGGGACAGCGGAATACTTACGATATGACCTGACCCCGGCGCCTCGTCGGGATTGACCGAGTGGCCGACGTCGTAGTTCTGGTATTCGCTGGGCACGTGTCGGCGGTAGAAACCCTCCGTATAGCCGCGGTTTGCCAGGTGCTCCAGTTGCGACATGAGCCCCATGTCGAACGGACGGCCAGCCACAGCGTTGTCGATCGCGGTGCGGTAGACCTGCGCGGTGCGGGCCACATAGCAGTGGCTCTTGGTGCGACCCTCGATCTTGAGTGAGTGGATGCCCATGTTCACCAGGCGCTCCACGTGCTGCACCGCGCGCAGGTCCCTGGAGTTCATAATGTAGGTGCCGTGCTCGTCTTCATAGGCGGGCATGTATTCTCCGGGGCGATTTTTCTCCTGCAACAGCACCGGCCGGTCGACGTCCTGAGGATGCACCATTTCCGTGGCGATGATGTCGCCGCTTTCGGTCTCCTGTGCAGCATGCGCGTTGTATTCCCAGCGACAGGAGTTGGTACAGGCACCCTGGTTGGAGTCCCTGTGGGTCATAAGGCATAACGCATTGCCTTGAGCGTTCCGGCCGGGGATAGCAGCTCCGGCTTGAATTGACAGGTCATTGTACTGAAAGGGCTCCAGCAGAAAATGGCCGGGCATTTTACCTGCGCCGCGTGGCCTTAACCAGTGTGGCAGATCGCTCGATTCCCACACTGGTCTTTCTCACGCAGCGGAGGCATCATGGGACGCGAAAGACAATCTGTTGGGAGCATTTACGATGGCGGGCACCAGCCTTCTGGTTTTGTTGGACGATATCGCCGCAGTCCTTGACGACGTGGCCATGATGACCAAGGTGGCTGCCAAGAAGACAGCTGGGGTTCTGGGGGACGACCTGGCGGTAAACGCCGAGAAGGTCACCGGTGTACGCGCGGAGCGTGAAATACCGGTCGTCTGGGCAGTGGCCAAGGGATCTTTCCGCAATAAGCTGATACTGGTACCGGCGGCCCTGGCAGTCTCGTTCGTTGCACCCTGGCTGATCACTCCCGTGCTGATCGTCGGCGGTCTCTATCTGTGTTACGAGGGATTCGAAAAGGTAGCTCACCGATTCTTCCATGCCGATGAAGAGAAAGCCGACCATCGTGAGCTGGTCAGGCATCTCGCTGAACCGGGTTTCGACCTGGTTGCTTTCGAACAGAAAAAGATCTCCGGGGCAATCCGCACCGATTTTATCCTCTCCCTTGAGATCATCGTGCTGACGCTCGGGATCGTGACAGATTCCGACTTTTCCACGCAGGTTATCGTCGTCTCAAGCATCGCCCTGATCATGACGGTAGGCGTTTACGGCCTGGTCGCCGGTATCGTCAAGCTCGATGACGCGGGTGTGCACCTCATCGAGACGTCCGGGGAGGGTGCGTGGGGCAGCGCGCGGCGGTGGCTGGGGGAGCGCCTGCTGAGCTTTGCCCCCTGGTTGATGAAGGCCCTTGGCATCATCGGTACGATTGCCATGTTTATGGTGGGAGGGGGTATTCTGGTGCATGGTTTCCACGCGCTGGATGTGTTGATACGCAACGCTGGCAGCCAGCTTGAGTCAATCGCCGGAGTCGGGCCGGTGCTGGCGGCGATCACCCCCACACTCGCCGGGATTCTCGTTGGTATGATTGCCGGCGCGGCCGTACTGGGTGCAGTCAGCCTCTGGCAGCGATTGCGCCCCTCCTGACACGCAGCTGTCCAGGTTCCCCGGGCGGCACTCTCCCGTTCACTTGATTTGGGTCAACTCATTGCGCCACCCCGCACGCTATCCTGCCAGAAAATAAATCGTCTCATCAGTAGCTCACTCAACAGGAGGCCCCCATGCGGGTATTCAGGCTTGTGGTTGTTGCCACGTCACTGGCTATGTCGTCGACATGGTCGATCAGCGTAGCGGCGGAAACGTCGGTGGAAGAAGCTCAAAGGCTGTTCCGTGAGCACTGCCGGCACTGTCACGATGATGGTTCCGAGCACGGCAAGTACACGCCCATGACGCTGATCCAGGCCCAGTGGGAACGCTTTTTCGACCGCAAGTACGAGCGCAAGCACCGGAAGGTCATCGACGACAAGTTCGGAGGCGTTCCGGTGACCGAGGCCATCAGCCCGGAGGATCTGGAGAAAATACGGGAATTCGCTATCGACCATGCGGCTGACACCGATCAGCCGATGACCTGCGGTTAGAACAACAGATAAGGGGAGAGACTCATGAAAAAGTCCAGGATTTCACTTGCGGTTGGTGCCGTCGTCTCGGCACTCGCGGTGCCCGTTACGGTTCAGGGCGCTACCGTCGATGAACTCAGCGCCCAGCTCGAAGCCATGCAGGCCCAGATGTCGGCCATGCAGAGCGAGCTCAAGGAATTGCGTGAAAAAGATGCTGCCCGGTCGCAGTTCGAAGTGGTCGAAACCGATTACGGTGAGCTGCAGGAAGAGGTCATGGTCCTGCGCGAGGATGTGGACGATCTCGACGAACGCCTGATGGCGCCCGAGAAGCACGCGGCCCTGGACGCCCTGACGTGGGGCGGGGATTTTCGCTTCCAGACGCACTCCATATCGGCGCAGATCCCGGATCACGTGAATGGGCTGCAATTCCAGGGCCAGTTCGTCTCCACCCTGCAACAATTCGGATTGCTGGGTGATCAGTTCACCTTCCAGGAGTTGAAGGATGCCGCGGCCTTCGTGCAGCAGAACTACCCGCCTGAACTGGTCGGTGGCATGATGGAGGAGTTTGCCCGCAACGCCTATGTTCCCGGTTACGATTTCGATGACGATATCCTGCGCACCAGCCGCCTGCGGCTGGAAATGAATGCCGACGTGGGCGAGAACGTGAATTTCTACGCCCGCCTGGCCATGTACAAGGTGTGGGGCGACTCCACCGGGGTGCAGGTCTTCAACGGCCAGCCCACCTCGATCAACTGGGATGGTACCCAGGCCACCTACCCCAACTCCGATGACCTGATACACGTGGAGCGGGCGTTCTTTAACTGGAACCATATTGCCGGCACGGAGGCATTTCTCTCCATCGGACGCCGCCCCTCCACCAATGGGGTACCCCTCAACTTCCGCGAGGATGAGCCCCGGGGCGGCACACCCATGGGCTCGCTGTTCAACTACCAGTTTGACGGCATCACCCTCGGCTATAAATTCAACGACTACTCTACCCTGCGCCTTTGCTACGGTGTCGGCTTCGAGTCCGGTTGGGGCAATGCCAGCCAGCTCAAGCGCCCGGCTGACCGGCTGGATGACGCTTATTTCTATGGGTTGGTGTGGGATGCCTGGGATACGCCCAGCATGTACATCCACCTGATCGCGGCTCATGCCGAGGATCTTACGGACGGCTTCCCGGCGAGCACGATCATGCCGTATGACCCGATCACCGGCGAGGCCCTGCCGCCCGTCCCGATGCGGTATGAACCCTCCGGTACGATCGGCAATATGGACCTGGCGGGCTTTGTCGTGACCCGCCGCGATGGCCCCTTCGATTACTTCGTGAGCTACGGGTGGGTGGAGAGCGACCCCACTAAATTCACCTCGCCCTTTGGCGGCATGTTCACCGACCCCTTCGATACACCTGAATCGCAGGATGGGGACATGTTCTACCTCGGTGGCCGCTGGAACTTCAACCAGGACCGCACCAAGATCGGCCTGGAGTACAACAAGGGTTCCAAGTACTGGTACAACTTCGCCCTGTCGGAGGATGATTTCATCTCACCGAAAACCAGCACCCGGGGCGATGTGTGGGAGGCTTACCTGACCCACCGGATCCGCGACCGCTTTATCTTCAAGCTGGCCTATATCGATTACCAGTACGACTACTCCGGTTCCGGCTGGTTGCTGGGAGCGCCCAAGAAGCTCGATAGCACGCCCGTATTGGGCTATCCCACCTACGACGAGGCCCAGATGTGGACGTTGGGCCTGACGGCCAGGTTTTAAGGTGACGGCTTCTCAAAGGGCTTTGGTCTGGGTTCTGGGCTGGGTGCTGGCGGGTTGTGCCGCCGGTGCCTTCGCGCATGATCCTGAAAAGCCCAACCGCCATGCGGAGCGTTTCGAACACTATGAGGGCACGAAAACCTGCCTGGAGTGCCACGAGGCGGAAGCGCTGACTTTCTTCGACAGCCAGCACTACAAGTGGCGCGGTGGCACGCCCGACCTGGTCAATACCGAGGAGATGGAGAAACTCGGTAAATTGAGCATGGTCAACGACTTCTGCACCAATCCCGGCGGCTCACAGTGGATCGGCCAGGTGCTGAACGAGGAGGGCAAGGTCCTGGCCAAGGGCTGCAGCGGCTGCCATGCGGGACTGGGCAAGCTGCCCGGGCCGGAACCCACGCGGGAACAACTGGAGAACATCGACTGCCTGATGTGCCATGCCTCGGGCTACCGCCGGGATCTCTATGCCACGGAAGAGGGCGGTTGGGAGTGGCGTCCCATCCTGTACCAGAACCAGGAGGGCCTGGATTCCGTGTCCAAACGTATATCCCTGCCCGACCGGGCCATTTGCCTGCGTTGCCACTCTTCATCCGGGGGCGGGCCGAACTTCAAGCGCGGTGATATCGAATATGCGTTGAAAGACCCTGATTATGAGCACGACGTGCATATGGCCAGTGTGAAGGAGGGCGGCCAGGACATGTGGTGTATCGACTGCCACATCGACGACGAACACACTCACCGGGTGATAGGCCGTGGCGTGGACATGGCCGCGACGGATCGGCCCGACCGTGAACTCAGTTGCGCGGGCCAGTGCCACCAGGACTTCGCTCACGACGAGCCGGATATCGACCGGCACGGTCGGCTCACCTGTCCCACCTGTCACATTCCGGAATTTGCCCGGGATGATCCCACCGATATGTTCCGCGACTGGTCCAATATCAGTTACAACGAGGAAAAGGGCAAGTACGTCTATTACCAGGACCTGGAATACGATGTGGAGCCGGTTTATGCCTGGTTCAATGGGAGCAGTTTCGCCCAGGTGCCCGGACGTCCGGTACAGCGTAATGCTGAAGGAAAGATCACCATGGTCCTGCCCCAGGGCGACCGCAATGATCCTGCAGCCAGGATTGCGCCGTTCAAGCTGCACCGCGGGAAGTTACCGGTGCTGACCGAACAGCAGTGGATAGCGCCGATCACCACCGAGGAGCTTTACCACCACGGGGACGTGGACAAAGCGGTGCGCGACGGCACCCGGAGTCTCTATGGTCTCGAGGATGCCGAGTTCGAGTGGGAGGAGACGATCCGCTACATGGGAATCTACCACGCGGTTCCCCCGGCTGAAGACGCGCTGGATTGTGGTGATTGTCACAGCCCGGGTGGGCGCATGGACTGGCAGGCACTGGGTTATGAGGAAGATCCTTACCCCGAGCAGGGACGTGATGGGGGAGCCAGCTGATGAAAGGGGGACTGATTACCCTGGTTGCGGGCCTGGTTTTGGGTGTAGCTGCCTACGCAGCCTTTGACGGCGTCATGTATTACACCAGCACGGATGACTTCTGCGGCAATTCCTGTCACGAGATGGAGACTCCCCGTAATGCACTCCAGCAGACGCCTCATCACAGCAATGCCCATGGCGTAACAGTCGGTTGTTCTGACTGTCATATCCCGAAGGAATTCGTTCCCAAGATGCTGCGCAAAATCGAGGCAAGCCGTGAGGTATGGGGCCACTGGACCGGCGTGATCGATACGCCGGAAAAATATGCGGCTCACAGGCCCGCCATGGCGGAACGGGAGCTCAACCGCCTGCGCGCCAACGATTCCCAGGAATGTCGCAACTGTCATGAGGTCGCGCAGATGGACTTTGCCGCCCAGGACCGGACCGTGCGCCGCTACCACCGGGGGATCGAGCAGCGAGGCAAGACCTGCATCGACTGTCATGAAGGCATTGCCCACTGAGGTGTTTCAAAGGTAGCAGGTACCTGCGCCAGCGTCCCTGCCCGCGTACCGGATCTATTTAAGCAGCGAACCCAGCAGCCCGCGAAACAGTTTCCGTCCGGCAGAACTGCCCGCCGCCCTTGCCAGGCTCTTGATAAATGCCTCGCTCGCGGTTTCACGCCCACGGCTGGTGGATCGCGTTTTGTTCTCTGCCCTTGCGGCACGTTCTGCCAGGTCGGCCTCTTCCTGCTGCTTCAGGCGAGCCGCCACCCTCTCGGCCAGGACTTCATGGGCAGAGCGAGGGTCGAAGGGTTCACGGTAGCGTTTCATGTTACTGTCATGCTCCAGTATCGCCTGTCGCTCCGCGTCCGTAGCCTGGCCCATGCGCGAGTGGGGTGGCCGCACCAGTACGCGCTCCACGGGCATAGGGATACCCTTCTCCTGCAGCGTGGACACCAGGGCCTCGCCCACACCGAGTTCGGTAATGGCGGTCACCGTATCCAGTGCCGGGTTCTCTCGAAACGATTGCGCCGCGACCCTGACGGCCTTTTGCTCCCTCGGTGTGTAGGCCCGCAGTGCGTGCTGTACCCGATTGCCCAGCTGAGCCAGTACGCTGTCCGGTATGTCACTCGGGCTCTGTGAAATGAAGTACACACCAACGCCCTTGGAGCGGATCAGCCGCACCACCTGTTCAATTTTTTCCAGCAGCGGCTTCGGAGCGTCCTTGAACAGCAGGTGCGCCTCATCGAAGAAAAATACCAGCACGGGTTGTTCCGGGTCGCCCAGCTCCGGCAGGCTTTCGAACAATTCCGACAGCAGCCACAGCAGGAAAGTGGAGTAAACGCGCGGGCTCATAATGAGTTCGTCGGCGGCCAGCAGGTTGATCACCCCGCGACCGTCGCGGCTGGTCTGCATGAAATCCTCCAGTTCCAGCGCCGGTTCGCCGAAAAAATGGTCCCCGCCTTCACGCTCCAGCATCAGCAGCCGTCGCAGGATGGCGTTCACGGACGCCTTGGAGACGCCGAACCCGGTTCCGAGTTCCTTGCTGTGATCGCCCAGGTATTCAAGGGTGCTGCGCAGGTCCTTGAGATCAACCAGCAGCATCCCCTCCTGGTCGGCGAATTCGAAGACAAGGGTCACGACACTTTCCTGGGTTTCATTCAGGTCCAGCAGCCGAGAGAGCATCTGCGGGCCCATCTCCGAAATCGTAGAGCGCACCGGTGTCCCCTGTTTTCCGAACAGGTCCCAGAACGCCACCGGGTAACCGCGCTGGGTATAGTGCTGGATGCCAATTTTCTGGACACGTTCATCGACCTTCGGATGGGGATTACCCGGCTGGCTCATGCCGGAGATGTCACCTTTAACGTCCGCCAGGAATACGGGGACCCCGAGATCCGAAAAGCCTTCTGCCAGGCACTGTAGCGTCACCGTTTTGCCGGTACCCGTGGCGCCGGCTACGAGTCCGTGTCGGTTGCCATAGCGCGGATTCAGGAAAACCTGGCCGCTGTCGGAGCCGCCGATGAGAATACCCTGTTCCATTTTTTCTCCTCTGTTGTCTGGACTGTCGGGTGAACTTGTACCACAGTATAAATAAGTAGAGTCTGTCGGGCGATTGGAAAAGCTTATGCGCTGGAAGGATGGAAGACGCAGTGACAATGTAGAGGATCGGCGGGGCGAGAGTCCGGGGATCGGTACAGCTGCTGCGGTTCCCGTGGTACTGCGTTTCCTGCCCGCCCTGGTGCGATCGAAAGTCGGTCGCACCTTCCTGATTGCCGGTGTACTGATCTTTATCGGTGGCCGGCTGCTGGGGGTGGATATCTTCTCGCTTTTTCTGGGGGGGGGAGCGGCCGGGCCTGCGTCAACGCAGGAGTTCAGCCAGCAGGAGCAGGAGTTGGCGGATTTTGTCTCCGTGGTACTGGCCGACACCGAGGATACCTGGAATGCCATATTCCGCGAGCAGGGAGCCAATTACCGCGAGCCGACCCTGGTGCTGTTCAGCGGCCGCGTCAATTCAGCCTGCGGCATGGCCACAGCAGCGGTAGGCCCCTTCTACTGCCCTGGTGACCAGCACGTTTACCTGGACCTCTCTTTCTTTCACGACCTGAAGGTGCGACACGGTGCCCCGGGGGACTTCGCCCAGGCGTATGTCATCTCCCACGAGATCGGACATCACGTGCAAACCCTGTTGGGTATCAGCAGCCAGGTGCAGCAGCTTGCCCGCGGCAGGAGCAAGGCGCAGGCTAACGCCCTGTCGGTGCGCCAGGAGCTGCAGGCGGATTGTTTTGCGGGAGTCTGGGGTCACGCCGCCCATGTAGATCGCCGATTGCTCGAGCCCGGGGACCTGAAGGAGGCCCTGAGGGCGGCGACGGCCATCGGAGATGACCGCCTGCAGCAGGAGGCAGGGCGGCGTGTGGTGCCTGACAGCTTCACCCACGGCAGTTCGGAACAGCGCGAACGCTGGTTCCGCCGCGGTTTTCAGTCGGGCGATATGGCTGTGTGCGACACCTTCAGCGCTGCCTCTCTCTAGGATAATGGCAGTCCGTTTGTTACGCAAAAGGACTGTGCCTCCAGCGTGAGGCCTGTCAGTTAACCACCAGGACCTGTCCGCCGGACTTTTCCAGCGCAGCGTCGAGTATCTCGGGCGCGACACCTGCCAGGCATCCGCGGGGCAGCAGGAGCAGGTCGTAAGGGGAGTGGCGAATCAGGCGGGTGACCGCCGCGGGGTCTCGCTCCAGGTTGGATTGCACGCAGATGCGACTGCCCGGGCGGTACAGGGGGCGCAGCTGGTCCTGGCTGGGTGGCCGATGCGCGACGACGTACACATCGCCCACCAGGCCGGCTTCAATCAGCGCACGGGCTGTGGCGATAACGTGCACATCCTGGTCCCCGTGAGACAGCAGGACGCCCAGCCGCCGTATCGGCGGGCCGCTGGCGGCACGCTGCGCCGCTAAAACGTGCCAGCGCTGCCTGGCCGGAAAGAATATGTCCAGTTCACCCTCTCTCTCCAGGGCACTGTGCAGCCTGTGTCCCGCGGCATCTTCGAACTGCAACCGCACCCGATCCCTTGCAGCCAGTTCATTCAGCAGTCGCCTGGCATCCGTCGTCACCAGGCTGTGTCGCTGGGACAGGTGATCGCGCAACAGGCTGCGCTCCCCACCGCCGCTCAGCATGATCTCGGTAGTAAACGGGAGGTCTGCCACCTGCTGCAGGCGGATATCCTCGAGTACCAGGCCGAGCAGGTCACGATCCAGCTGCCGGGCAATACGTACCAGCGTCTCCACCGCCTCCCGCTGGATGCCGTGGAGGTCGATAGGGACCAGGATAAGGCGGCGCTTGACCTCACTCATCATCATCGCTGTCCCCGTTTTTAGCGCCCTTGTGGCTGAACGCCTTGGCCAGACTGTGCAACTCCTCCACTCTCGCCATGACTTTCGCGTCGATGGATTCTGTGGTGTAGCCCGTCAGTATCTCCAGGGCCTGGTCGATAGTGGCGGCGCTGTAGATATGGAACTGTCCAGCGGCTACAGCATCCAGAACCTCCTGGCGGAGCATCAGGTGCACCTCGTTGGCCCGTGGGATCACTACGCCGTGGCTCCCGCTCAGGCCGCGGGAGGAGCAGATGTCGAAGAACCCCTCTATCTTTTCGTTGACCCCGCCGATGGCCTGCACCTGACCTCGCTGATCCAGGGAGCCGGTCACGGCAAGATCCTGTCGCACCGGGATATCCGCCAGCGCGGAGATCAGTGCCACCAGTTCCGCGACCGATGCACTGTCGCCCTCAATGCCACCGTAGCTCTGCTCGAAGACGAGGCTGGCCGACAGGGGCAGGGGCCGGTTGCGGGCGTAGCGATTGGCCAGCAGGGCGCTGATGATCATCACCGCCTTGGAATGGATCTTGCCGCCCAGATCGACCTCTCGCTCGATATCCAGGACCTTGCCGGCTCCGAGCCTGGCGGTGGCGGTGATGCGGGTGGGTTTGCCGAAAGCGTAGTCCCCCAGAAGGTAGACCGCCAGACCGTTGACCTGACCGATGGCCGTACCCTCCGTGTCGACCAGCATGATGTCCCGCAGGATACCCTCGTGAGATTTTTCCCGGAACTGGTCGAGCCGGTGGGTGGCGGCCCGGGAGGCATCGTTTACGTGGTCCGCGGTGATCATTGCCGCTCCGGCCTTGCGGGCGAGGAAGTCACTCTCTGTCAGCAGGTTGGACAGGCGGCCCTGGTGCAGACTGAGCTTTTGGCTATCCTCCACACGTCGCGCGGCGTACTCGATGACTCGCGCCACACCTGAACTGTCCAGGGGCAGGAGGTCATCGCGATCCTGCAGGGTCCTGATCATGCGCGCGAACATCACGGTGCTATCCGGGGAGCGGTCCACATCCTCCGACATATCGGCCGCGACCTTGAAAAGGGTGGAAAACTCCGGATCATATTCCTGCAGGATGTAGTAGATGTAGCGGTCGCCCGTCAGCACCACCTTGACATCGAGGGGCAGGGGCTCGGGCTGCAGCTGCACCGTACTGACAAAGCTGAAAATCTGTTCCAGGGACTGGATGCGGATCTCTCGCGCTTTCAGGGTCCGCTTCAGGACTGTCCAGGCGTAGGGGCTGGTCAGCACCTTGTCCGCATCCAGCAGCAGGTAGCCGCCATTGGCGCGGTGCAGAGCGCCAGGTTTGATCAGGTTGAAGTCCGTGACCAGCGTGCCCATCTGTGCAACGTGCTCTACCCGGCCGGTCAGGTTGGCAAACGTCGGATTGTCCTCGTAGATGACCGGTGCGGCGGGCAGCTCCTTGTTATCGACCAGCACGTTGATATTGTATTGCGGAAACTCCCGCACGCGTTCCTTGATGTTTTCGGGAATGGCCGATTCGTCCCGGGCCTGGGTAAAGGCCTCCGCCTCCTCCATGATGTTGTTGTGTACCGCCTCCAGGTGCTCGAGGACCGCCGGGTAATCCTTGTACGTGTTTTTCAACTCCTGCATGACCGGATCGATGGCCAGCTGGCTGAATTCGCGGTTGAGTTCCCTGAAGGCGCTGCGCGCCTCCTTTTTCCAGCTCGGCAGCTGCCGCACGATCACCTTCAGCTCCTCCTTGAGCGCCTCTATGACTTTCATCGACTCCTGCTTCTCTTCTTCGGTGAGGGATTCGAAGTCCTGTGGCGTAATGATCTCCCCATCCTTCATGGGTGCCAGTGTGTAGCCGCTGGGTGTCTGGATCATGGCGATCTTTTGATTCTGGGCCTTTTCGGCCAGTGCCTGGA
>JAHEEV010000213.1 GCA_024640505.1 Halieaceae bacterium | reverse complement strand
CCGCCCCAGCCCGGGGGCGATATCGGCGACCATCATCGCGCCCTCGAGCAACAGGGTGGCAGAACCACACATGGGATCGATCAGCGCGCCTCCGCGGGCCGCGACACCGGGCCAGTCGGCCCGCAACAGGATGGCGGCCGCCAGGTTCTCCTTCAACGGCGCGGCGCCAGCCCGCCGGCGGTAGCCGCGCTGGTGCAGGCTGCCACCGGAGTAATCCACCGACACCATGGCGCGATCATTGACCAGACGGATATTGAAGCGGACGTCTGCGTCCCTGCGCACCGCGTCCGGGCGCCGTCCGCACTGGGCCACGAACCAGTCCACGATAGCGTCCTTGCTGCGCTGGGCGCCGAACTGGGTGTTCCGGATATGACGGTTCTGTCCGGAGAAATCGATAGTGAAACACTGCTCCGGGGTGAACAGCGACCCCCAATCGACCCCCTTCAGTCCTTCGTACAGTGCATCACCGTCCGCGGCATCCAGACTGGTTACGGGACGCAATACCCGGTTGGCCAGGCGCGACCACAGACACGCCCGGTAAGCTGCGGCCAGCGGCCCCTCGAAGTGGACACCGGCAACCGTTTCCCGGGTCGAGATGGCCCCGAGCGCGGATAATTCCTGCGCCAGCAATCCCTCGATACCCTTGGGGCAGGTCGCGAACCAGCGCAGTGGGGTGGCCGCGCTCACAGCGCCCGCGGGCTTCCCACGACGGCAAAATCGTGAAGCATATACGTTTTGTATTTCAAGTGGTTAGATATCTTTTTTCAAGTGACTTAGGAGGTGGATAGCGCGTCTATCAGGACCGGCTGCGTTTGGATGCAGGTGCCCGGCGATGCTTGCGCGGCGCTGCGGTTTTGCGTGCGGGAGCCTTTGCCCGGGTCTGCGCCTTGCTTTTGGTTTTTGTTTTGGTCTTGGTTTTCGGGCGGCCCTTGCTTTTGGTCTTCCGGGCGGTGGTACCAGCTGGCTCACTGGTGGCCGACACCCGACTCTCCCTGGCTGCCAGCCTGGCACCGGCCTCCTTCTCTTTCAACATGACGTCGAGCACCAGATTGCAGGAGCTCTCCATGTAATTGATGAAGCGCTCGTACTCGTCGTCGCTGAGCGACCTGAGAATGTCGTGTTGACGATAAAGGTTGACGAAGCGACGCTCACGCTCGTACTGCTTGGGCAGCACCAGTACGCCCCAGTCCTCAAGCTTCTTTTCCAGCGTGGGGTTATAGGTACGCATGAACTTGATCAGGAAGGGTATGGGGTCGTGCCGTGCGAGCAGCGAGGCACTGCGCAGCATCAGCTCCAGTGGCATGATCGTCTCGCCACTCTCGATGTCCTCGAGAACCGCCTTGTCGGACAGCCCCAGGCTCTCAGCCAGCTCCTTGATCGACATACCGGCAGTTTCACGCGCATCCCGCAGGAAGTGGCCTGCCTCGGCCATGGCTTCCAGGCGCTCCGGTTCGAGCTGGTTGAGCAGGTTGGTACGCAGCCAGTTCTCACCGAACATGGCGGTCATGGCCGCCGTGTTGCGAGCGAGGTCCAGCGTACCGCCAGCCACCTGGCCGGTGAGCCGGCGCAGTGAGCCCAGGAGCGATTCGTGTTCTTTGTCGTTGGCAGCCATGGCTGAAGCATAGCCCATCTGCGCGATAAATCGAAGCAGAGCCTCTGACTGCAAAACGTCGCGAGGGGACCACGCAGCTGCGGTGCCCGCTGGAGAGGGAGCACGAAACTGGCTATACTCGCCGCGGCGCTCCCCCAACCCCGAGGATCACTCATGGCAAAACGCGTATACCTTTTCAGCGAAGGCAGCAGAGACGACAAGGCACTGCTCGGGGGCAAGGGCGCCAACCTGTGCGAGATGACCTCCCTGGGCCTCCCCGTACCTTTCGGATTCATCATCACCACCACCACCTGCCAGGAATTTTTCCAGGGAGGCAACAAGTTGCCCCGCCTGCTGGAGCAGGAGTATCGGGTGGCGCTGGACCTGGTGGAAAAGAAAATGGGGGCACGCTACGGGGACCCGGATAACCCCCTGTTATTCTCCGTACGCTCCGGGGCCCCCGTGTCGATGCCCGGCATGATGAACACCATACTCAACCTCGGGCTCAACGATGAAATCGCTGAAGGGCTGGCGCGCAAAACCGGCAACGCCCGTTTTGCCTATGACTCCTACCGCCGCTTCATCCAGATGTTCGCCGACGTGGTCATGGGCGTCGAGGGGGAGAAATTCGAGCACGAGCTGACCCGGTACAAGCGCGAGCACGGCAAAGCGCTCGATGTGGACATGACCGCGGAGGATTGGCAGGAGATCATCCGTATCTACAAGTCCCTGGCCGATTTTCCAGAGGACCCCTTCGCACAGCTGAGAATGGCGGTCGAGGCGGTATTCATGTCGTGGCACACCCCGCGTGCCAACGTCTATCGGGAAATGAATAACATCCCGGAGAGCCTGGGCACCGCCGTCAATGTACAGGCCATGGTGTTCGGCAACTTCGGGGAGGACTCGGGCTCCGGGGTTGCTTTCACCCGCAATCCTTCCACCGGCGAACACCACTTCTTCGGCGAATTCCTGTTCAACGCCGCCGGCGAAGACGTCGTCGCCGGTATCCGCACCCCGCTGCCGGTGGAGGCCCTGAAGGAGCGACAGCCCGAGATCTACGACGAACTGTACCGCGCCCAGGACCTGCTCGAGAAGCATTACCGGGATATGCAGGACATCGAATTCACGGTACAGGAAGGCAAGTTCTACATGCTGCAGACCCGCAGCGGCAAACGTACCGGCAGGGCCTCGGTCAAGATCGCCGTGGATATGGTCAAGGAGGGACTGATCACGGAGAGCGAGGCACTCATGCGGGTATCGACCGACCATGTCGAGGCGTTCCTGCACCCCATGGTCGACCCGGGAGCAAAGACCGATATCGTGGCCAAAGGCCTGCCTGCCAGCCCCGGGGGCGCTACCGGACAGGTGGTGTTCTCCGCCGAGGAGGCGGAGGATGAAACGGCCAGGGGTAACAGCGTCATACTCTTGCGCCGGGAGACGACGCCGGAGGATATCCACGGCATGAAAGTCGCCGAGGGCATCCTCACCGAGCTGGGCGGAATGACCTCCCACGCTGCGGTCGTCGCCCGGGGCATGGGCGTCTGCGCGATTACCGGCTGCGACGACCTGAATATCGATTACGCGGCCGGCACAGCCACCACCAGCGACGGCGTGGTGATCAAGCGGGGCGACATCATCACCCTCGACGGAACTTCCGGCGAGGTTATGCTCGGCGACATTCCCAAAACCGAAGCGAGCTCCAGCGACGATTTCCAGCTGCTACTCTCCTGGGCCGATAAACACCGGCGCCTTAAAGTCCGGGCCAATGCCGAGACGCCGGAGGATGCCGCCAAGGCGCGGGAGCTGGGCGCCGAGGGCATCGGGCTGGTGCGCACCGAGCACATGTTCTTCGATTCCGCACGTATCGACGTTATCCGGGCCATGATCCTGGCCGAGACCGACGAGGAGCGCCGCAAGTACCTGGACGAACTGCAGGTGTTCCAGCACGACGACATACTCGAGCTGTTCAAGGTGATGGACGGCCTGCCGGTAACGGTGCGCCTGCTGGACCCGCCCCTGCACGAATTTCTGCCCCAGTCTGAAGAGGACATAAATGCCCTGGCGGAACGCATCGGAAAACCGGCTGACAAGATCCGGGAAATAGCCAGCCGCCTCGAGGAGGTGAATCCCATGCTGGGGTTCCGCGGTTGCCGCCTCTCTGTCGTCTATCCTGAAATCACCGAAATGCAGGTCAAGGCCATCATCAGCGCCGCCGCGGACGCCACTGAACAGGGCTACAAGCCGTTGCCCGAGATCATGATCCCGCTGGTGATAAACGTGCGCGAGATCCGCCTGATCACCGATATCATCGACAAGAGCATCCACGAGGTCATGAAAGCCAGGACGGTCTCCATTCCCTACAAGATCGGCACCATGATGGAAACCCCCCGGGCGGCCCTGGGTGCCCACCGGTTGGCCCCGGCGGTGGAATTCATGAGCTTCGGCACCAATGACCTCACCCAGATGACCTACGGTTTTTCCCGGGACGATGCCGGCAAATTCATTCCCCAGTACCTGAAGAAAAAGCTGATCGATGCCGACCCGTTTGTCTCACTGGACCAACGGGCGGTCGGGCGGCTCATGGAGATGGCGGTCAACGAAAGCCGCGAGCGCAAAAAGGGCATCAAGTACGGCATCTGTGGCGAGCACGG
>JAHEEV010000212.1 GCA_024640505.1 Halieaceae bacterium | reverse complement strand
CGTCGGTGTGGTACGTGGGAGACAGCACCACCGATACCATCGCGGCCAAAACCGCCGGCGTCACCAGCGTCTTCTTCAACGGCGCCCAGTGGGACCTGCCCTGGCTGAACAAGATCTTCCCCGGCAATGAGCGCTACCCCCATAAGCCCGACGTGGTGGTCAACGACTTCGCCGAATTCTGGGCGCTGGTCCTGGCCTGTCGCCGCAAATAACCCGCCGCCGATGGTCGTCGGGGCCGGCGAATCCACGTAGAATCGGCCGATGCGACACGGAAGCTACGACGCCCAGCCGGGAGCCAGGGTCAACTGGCGTATCATCCGGCACCTGATCCCCTACCTGCTGGAATCCCGCAACCGCGTGGGGGTGGCCCTGCTCTGCCTGCTGCTGGCGAAAGGGGCAATCCTGTTGATTCCCTTTCTCCTCAAGTACCTGGTGGATTCGCTGGAAGGCCAGACCGTGCAGACGCTGGCGCCGACCTTTCTCCTGGGGCTGGTGCTGGCCTATGGGGCGGCGCGCTTCGCCAACGTGTTCTTTGCCGAGCTGCGTGACACCATTTTCGGGAAAGTGACCGAGCGGGCCATGCGTCGTATCGGCCTGCAGGTGTTCCGCCACGTTCACGCGCTCGACCTGGACTTTCATCTCAACCGGCGCACGGGGGGCCTGGCCCGGGATATCGAGCGCGGCACCACGGGCATCAGTTTCCTGATGCGTTTTTTCGTATTCAATATCGCGCCCACGATTTTCGAGATCGCCATGGTCGTGGGCATCCTGCTCTTCAACTACGGGATCAGTTTCGCGCTCATCACCCTGGTCTCGGTCACGGCTTATGGACTGTTTTCCCTGCGCGCCACGGAATGGCGAACCCAGTTCGTGCGGGAGATGAACGAGGCGGATTCCGCCAGCAACACGCGCGCGGTGGACAGCCTGCTCAATTTCGAAACGGTGAAATACTTCACCAACGAGGAGTTCGAGGCGCTGCGGTACGACCGGGAGCTGGAAAAATGGGAGCGGGCGCGACGCCGGAACCGACTCTCACTCTTCGGCCTCAATGGCGGACAGGCGCTCATCATCGCCGTGTCACAGACCATCATGATCGGCCTGGCGGTGTGGCAGGTCCGGGAAGGCATCCTGACGCTGGGGGATTTCATCCTCATCAACCAGTTCATGATCCAGCTGTTCCTGCCCCTGGGTTTCCTGGGCTTCGTGTTCCGGGAAATCAAGGGATCGATGGCCAATATCGAAAAGATGTTCGAGTTACTCGCCGTCAGGCCGAAGGTGGTCAACGCGGTGGATGCCGCCCAGCTGCAGCTGCGACAGGGCTCTATCGCATTCGAAGAGGTCTGGTTCGGGTACACACCCCAGAGAACGATCCTCAAGGGTGTGAACCTTGCCGTGGGGCCAGGCCAGAAAATCGCCGTGGTGGGCGCCAGCGGCTCCGGCAAATCCACCCTGGTGAAACTGCTGTTCCGCTTCTACGATCCGGACCAGGGGCGCATCCTCATCGACGGCCAGGACATACGCGGCGTGACGCAAGCCTCTCTCAGGCGCGCCATCGGCATCGTGCCCCAGGATACGGTCCTGTTCAACGATACGATTTTCGAGAACGTCCGCTACGGCGATCCCGATGCCGGCGACGACGCCGTCCGGGACGCCATTCGCATGGCGCACCTGGAGGACTTTATCGATGCGCTCCCGGAAGGCGGCAATACCCTGGTGGGCGAACGGGGACTGAAACTCTCCGGTGGCGAAAAGCAGCGGGTCTCCATCGCCCGCACCATTCTCAAGCGCCCCCCCATCCTGGTATTCGACGAGGCCACCTCGTCCCTGGACAGCAAATCCGAGCAGGCCATTCTCGCTGCCCTGCGGGAGATTGCACGGGGGCATACCAGCCTGGTGATTGCCCACCGCCTCTCGACGGTCGTCGACGCCGACCATATCGTGGTCCTGGACGGAGGCCGGATCGTGGAGGGTGGAACCCACGGAGCGCTGCTGCAACAGGAGGGGCGCTACGCGGAACTCTGGCGGGCACAGCAGAAACACCGGGGTAAAGACTCGGCAGATCCGCCACGCGCTGAGCTCCTTCCCGGTACTCCGTGAAAAAAGGTTTCCTGGCAGTGCTGGTCTTCGCTGCGACCCTGTCGCAGGCGCTGCCCGGGCACAGCACCCCGGACAACGGGTGGGAGCTGGTGTTCGAGCGCGGCGACCTGCGGGTGCAGCGGCGGGAATACCGGGGCTCCGAGTTGCAGGAGATAAAGGGAACGACCCGGCTCAGGGCGTCTCTCGCGGCCACGATGGCACTGCTGAAAGATGCACCCTACAACGATCAATGGGTGTATCGCAGCGGCGGCGCCAGGGTTCTACAGCAGACGGGCTACTCACAGGCCTATGTCTATGGCGTCGTCGACGCGCCCTGGCCCATGCACGACCGCGATACCGTGGTGCGTTTCGATTACACACAGGATCCACGGACCGGTATCATCACCATCGAGATCACCAATTTTCCCGATTTCATTCCGCCGGAAGAACCCCTGGTGCGCGTTCCGGATTTCGGCGGATTCTGGCAATTGCGGCCTGAAGGGGATGGGTGGATCGCCGTGACCTACCAGGTCTATGGCGATCCGGGTGGCAGAATACCCGTTTGGATCGCCAACTACGCCGCGGCGCTGTCGGTGACCAGGACGCTGCAGAACATGGCATGGGCCGTTCAAAACTACGCAGGTGCGACGTCCGCCGAGGTCGCCGAGCCAGCGCAGTGACAGCAGCCAGGCCCGCGCAAAAGCCGGTGACAGGATCAACAGGAGGAGTGCACAGATGCAATGGACCGTATATCTTTCCGGTGAAATTCATACCGATTGGAGACAGCAGCTGAAGGACGGCTGCGCGGCACGCGAGCTGCCGGTGGTGTTCACCTCCGCCGTCACCGACCACCCGGCCAGCGATGCGGCGGGGGATGTGCTCGGCGCCGAGGAAAAGCCGTTCTGGCGCGACCACAAATCGGCCAAGGTTAACGCCATACGCACGAAAAACCTGATCGAAGCCTGCGATATCGCGGTGGTACGGTTCGGGGAGCAGTACCGGCAGTGGAATGCGGCATTCGACGCGGGTTGCTGCGCGGCAATGGGCACCCCCTACATCACCCTGCACGATGAAGCACTGATACACCCCCTGAAGGAAGTCGACGCCGCGGCCCTGGCGTGGGCCACGTCACCGGAACAGATTGTGGAAATACTGGCTTACGTCTGCAGCGAGCATTGACCTGCCGGCTGTCGTCAGCGGAACGCTTCCTTCAGCAGCTCGAAGGAACGCTTGCGGTCCTCGAGATAGTACATGTTGGTCACCGCCATGATTTCGTCGGCGCCGTACTGCCCGGCGATGCGCAGCACCTGTTCCCGCACCTGCTCGGGCGTGCCGACGGCGCGGCTGCTTTCCCGACTGGCGATAAACGCTTTTTCCTGCACGCCCAGCGGCCGCGAGAGGGCCTCCTGCGGGGTCAGTGACTGGTCCGACTGCCCGGTGAAAAACCGGAACAGGTTGAGGTCAAAGGTCAGTTGCAGTGCCCGGGCCTGCTCTTGCGTATCGGCGCAGAACACGCTCATGGCGAGCATGACATAAGGTTGCGGCTGCAGCGCACTGGGCTGGAACCGGTCCCGGTAGAGACCAGGTATCCGGGTATCGGCCTGGGGGTTGATAAACAGGCCGAGACTGTAGGGCAGACCCCGCGCTCCCGCGAGCACCGCACTGTCCGGGCTCGAACCCAGCATCCACAGAGGCAGGTCAGCCGGCGGCCGCGGGCTGACCACGGGCCTGGCCTGGTCATCCCACAGGTAGTCGCTCAGCCTGGCCACCAGTTCCGGAAAGCGCTCGAATTTGGGTCGACCGTCGGTGGCCAGCGCTACCGCGGTGGACATATCCGCACCGGGCGCGCGCCCTACCCCGAGGTCGATACGACCCGGGTAGAGATTGGCCAGCAGGGAGAAAACCTCGGCGATTTTATAGGGGCTGTAATGGGGCAGCATGATGCCCCCGGAACCCAGCCTGATACTCTGCGTCGCCGCCCCCAGGGCGGCCAGCAGGACTTCCGGCGCGCTGCCCGCCACCGAGGGGAAGGCGTGATGTTCCGATACCCAGAACCGTTCGTAACCCAACTGCTCGCACCACTGCGCCATCTGCACGGTCTCCTGCAGCGCAATGGTGGCCTCGTCGGGCGAGCGGGCCAGGGACTGGTCGAGAACCGATAGCTTCATGGTCAGGTTACC
>JAHEEV010000211.1 GCA_024640505.1 Halieaceae bacterium | reverse complement strand
GCACTTCCTGGTACCAGTCGATATAAGCGACCTGTGTCTTGGGGTCCTGCGAGTCCCGCGATGGTTTAGAGAAGCCGAAAGAGGCGAACTTGTTGGTGCCCGGCTCGCCCTCCACTCCGATGCCAGCGGCGGTGCTGAGGACATCGTAATCCTCGTGCCTTATCATTGCGTGGTTTTCAATATGATCGATTGAATTGACCTTGTCGATATAGTCGGGAACGGGCATCTTCTCAAAGGTAGCGTCAATGTGAGCCCGGAGTTCTGCCAGCACGGCCTCGTAATCAACAGCGGTGAATCTCAGATATATCATCCAGTCGAGCTTTCCTCGCTCACGCCCGCGTTCCAGGCGGCCCATGTATGCTTTCAGCATCGCGTGCCTTTCCCTGGCGCTATCACCACTTCCCAGATTGTCATCATAGAAGGTCGCCTGGCTGACGAGCGGCGAGTTAAACAGTTGTTCGGTCAACTCGGCCAGGTACTGTATTCCCTCGTCGTATCGATCGAGGTCTGAGCAGTTGAAGATCGTGACATTCACGTAGTGGTGGCGATTCCTGATGTAGTGCCTCATCCACAGCGGGCGATCATCCGACTTGCCGTAGAACGGAACGTGTCGCCTGGCTTCAAGTTTTCTGCGTTGAGTCATTTCCGCGTACCCTGGGTTTCTCCTAGATCAAGATGTCCTGGACGCCTTCCGGAGCAGCTGATGTCAGTGATCACCCTACCTGTAAACAACAACGTTGTCTATAACTGAATGGCCCTCAGCAGCGCTGGACGTTCACCGGAATGCCTGAAAAGCGCGGCATAAAATTAATCGGCTCCAGGCAGTCCTGCAGCGAAGTCAGGCGGCCGGTAAAACTGCCGCCCTGCCCCGGGGGGTCTGTGGATGGGCCCAGATCGCCAAACATATGCGTCATGGATATGACTCCCGTGCGCAGACCGCTATCGGACTTCGCAACGCCCACGACGGTGCCTGCTTCCGATTGCAGGCGGACCGTGTCACCTTCTCCGATACCTTCCCGGGCCATGTCGTCGGGGTTGAAGTAAGCCCAGTTCACAGGGTAGCGCCGGCGTACAGCCGATGATTCACGGTAGGCGCTGTTCAGCGCCTCCAGTATCCGTCTGCAGGTAAGGTGATAGCCAAAGCGCTCATCCTGCCGCTCCTGCAGCACGCCCTCGAGCTCTTTTGCAACGTCGTGCGGGCAGAGTTCCAGCCGGGCCCCATTGTCCTCGGGAGCCGCGAGCACATACTGGGGTGGCAGGTCCGGCCGGACACCCGACGGGTTGGCCCGCAGGGTCTCGAAGGGCACAGTGCTCTTCCTGCAGAGAAAGCGGATCATCTCTTCAGGATCCGGTGGCTCATCGATGCCCAGCGGCAGACCCTCGGGGATCGCGTCGAATACCTGGCCGTAGTTCCAGTACTTCAGCGTCAGCGGCAGGCTCATCCGTGATGCCACGCCCCAGAAGAATTCCCAGTCGTCCATCACCCCCTGCGGTTTTGCCACCACGGGCGCTGCATACTGGGCGAAAGCCTGCGGGTACAGGCTATCCCCGGCGGTGGAGATATCGTGGCGCTCATAGGGCTGCGATGTGGCGATCACGTAATGGGCAAGGCGGGCGGTTTCATTCATCCGGGCGTCGAGCGAGACCAGGAGATCCAGGTCTTGGAAGGCAGGAATGGCCCGGTCCGGGTCGCCCAGACCCATGAGCGGATTGCCGCCAAACACGATGAGCGCCCGGATCTTGTCGGGGCCGGGCACCAGTATCTCCTGCGGCAGCAGGGCCGTGGGAAACTCGCCGAAGAGATGGCCGATCTCCGCGGTCCGGCACATGACGCCCCGCTCCCAGCTGCGGGTGGGCGCTACCGCCGTCTCGACCACCCTGCGCGGATTGAGGGTGCCGGGGTTCCAGACCCGGTCACCGGCCCGACGGTAGCCGCCTGCCAGCGCGTTGACCACCTCGATCATATGGTCATTGAGATTGGAGTGTGCCGACATCGAGGGGCCGGTACCACTGCCCACGAAAGGCCGCCGCGCCTCGCCTATCCACTGCGCCGCCAGCTCGATCTGTGCGATTGGCACATCGGCCCTGCGGGCCGCCAGCGCCGGCGTAAACGGAGCGACAGCCGCTCGCAGCGCGTCCATCTGCGTCGTGAAGCGGTCGCAGAAAGCACGATCAAAGGTTTTGTCACGCAGCAGGATATGCGCTATCGCCGCGAACAACACAGCATCCTGGCCGGGCAGGGGCTGGAGGCACAGGTCCGCATAGCGCGCCGTTTCACTCCGGCGCGGATCGACAACGATGATCCGGGTTCCCCGCGCCCTGGCCGCGGCGAAGGCGCGACCGGGTGCACCGCTCTCGCCGGGTCCGAACGGGTAAGTCTGGTGGCTGACTACCGGGTTGTTACCGACGATGACGGCAACGTCCACGTCCCGAAGAGCGGGCTTGCCGCTGGCCATCACGCCCATCCGCCCCGCGGTCACCCACTTGGCCGACTGGTCGATGGTCATGGTAGAAAAGAGATTGGGCGTACCGATAGCCGATAGAAACGACTTTTCCAACTGCGCCCCGAGCACACTGCGATAGGCCCCGGTGCCATGATACAGGGCGACGGAGCGGGGGCCGTACTGCTCGATCAGGGCAGACAGTCTGCCGGCGATCTCGTCCAATGCCTGCGCAGCGGCAACGGGCCGGTAGTCACCGGGCCCCTGCCGCTTCAGGCTGCTCATCAGCCGCTCTTCAGCGCCGTTGTGAAAGTCGATGCTCGCCAGGCCCTTGGCGCACATGTAGGCGCCGTAGGGTGAGGCGGTCCCGTCCGGGGTGGCACCGGTCATCCTGCCCTCCTGGACCGTCACTTCCAGGGAGCACAGGGCGCTGCAATTACGGCAGAACGTTTTCTTCTTTTCGGACATGGTGTGCCTCGGTGAATCCCTTTCGTGCGTGGATTGGCGGGACACTCAATGGGGTCGGCGCAAACCCTGGCGAAATTGCGTGGGCGTTTCCCCGGTGGCACGGCGGAAGGCAAAACAGAAGCTCGAGGGCGAAGCGAAGCCCAGTTCATACGCGATGGCCTTGATGCTCTGCTCACCGGCCAGGAACTTCCTGGCCTGCTCCACCCGGTTATTGGCCACATAGTCGCCGATAGAACACCCGCGGCTGGTGCGAAACCCGCGGGTGAGCTGCCTGACCGAGAGTTGGCACAGGTCGGCCAGTTCCGTCAGCGTCGGTGGTTCACCTACCTCCTTCAGGCGCTCATCCAGCAGGCGCAGCCGCCAGGCGGCAAGCCCACCGAAGCCCGGTCGGTCGTTGATCGCCTTGCCGTAGCGGGTCAGTTCGATGGCCAGTTGCGCGGCGATCAGCTCTACGAGGGTCGCGCTGGCAAAGCCAGGGTGCCTCGCCTCTGCCGCCAGGCGTTGTAACAGGGACTGGATATTGCGTTCCCGGATATCCAGGCCAGCCTGAAGGCCCCGGTCTGTCCATTCCAGGTCGGTGTCGAGGAAGGCGCTCATCGAGCTGGGATTGAATTCACAGACGATGGAGGCCTGCTGGCAGCAACCGTCACTCACGGCCTGCATGGCCTCCCCGGGTGGCACCATGAACAGGTTGCCCAATCGCTCGAAGTGCCGTGCCCCCCGGCGGTCGGGATAACGGGCGCGGGCGTTTCCGGGCCGTGGTGTGAGGCACAGGTCTACCCGGTAGCTGTCCCTGCTGCGCATAACGTTGTCGATGGGCTCCGGGAAATCGAAATGCACCAGCTGGACAGTTGCGATAGGCGCACGCAGCTCCCCTTCCACGGTCATCACATGCCCTGATCGCTGCTCCATGAAGTCACTGATATTGTTAAGAGCGGTTGCCAACGCTACCCTGAACGGTTAGTAACGGTCAAGGGAGTCACCCCGCCCTCCCCCGGGGACCATCGTCAGGCTTACGGAGAAATGTCCACATGAACGATATCGAGGCCATCAAACAACTCAAGGCGCGTTACTTCCGCACCATGGATACCAAGGATTGGCATGCCATGCGCCAGCAGTTCTGCGACGACATCGAGATGGACAGCAGCGAATCCGGCGGCGAGGTGCTCAGCGGCGCTGACAACTGCATAGCCTTCCTGCAGTCTGCCATCGGCGACGTCATCACTGTCCATCACGGGCACATGCCGGAGATTGAAGTGACCTCTGCCACTGAGGCAAAGGGGGTCTGGGCGATGGAGGACATGCTGCGCTGGCCTGATGGCCGGGAACTGCACGGTTATGGCCACTACCACGAGACCTACGCGAAGATCGA
>JAHEEV010000210.1 GCA_024640505.1 Halieaceae bacterium | reverse complement strand
GCTATGTGGACGAAGACGGTTTTCTCTACCTGACGGACCGCAAGAACTTCATGATCATCAGTGGCGGGGTGAACATCTACCCGCAGGAGATCGAGAATATGCTGGTCAGTCATGAGAAGGTAGCGGACGTGGCCGTATTCGGCATTCCCAACGAGGAGTTTGGCGAAGAGGTCAAGGCGGTTGTGGAACCCATGAACTGGGCGGATGCCACGGACGAAACCGCGATCGAAATCCTGGAGTGGCTGCGCGAACGCCTCTCGCACATCAAGATGCCGCGGTCGCTGGACTTTCACCCTAATTTGCCGCGCACCGATGCCGGCAAGCTGTACAAGCGTCACCTGGCGGATGAATACAAGAAACGTCATGAGGACAATAAGGACGAGTGAATCGGGGGAGTGCCGTATCTGTGCGGCCGGAACCAACAGCAATCACTGGGTGAAAAACGGATAAAGAATTACAGGCCCGAGGATGTCTCTCCGACGGGCTCTACCGGCCGTGAAGCCAGTCGTTCACCCCATCGGGAGAAGGGCAGGTAGAATACCGGGATCACGAACAGGGTGAAGAGGGTTCCCACCAGCATCCCGGCAGTGATTACCAGACCAATGCTGAAACGGCTGTTGGCGCCGGCCCCGGACGCGATGACCAGCGGCCAGACGCCCAGTATGGTGGCGAAGGTGGTCATCAGGATCGGTCGCAGGCGCAGTGACGCTGATTGCAGTACCGCATCGCGTCGCTCGAGACCCTGCAGCGTCAGTTTGTTCGCGAACTCCACGATCAGAATACCGTGCTTGCTGATCAGGCCGATCAGTGTCAGCAGGCCCACCTGGGTGTAGATGTTCAGCGTGGCAAATCCCAGGGCGATGGGCACCATGGCGCCAAAGATCGATAGGGGTATCGTGATCATGACCACCAGTGGGTCGCGGAAGCTGTTGAACTGTGCAGCCAGCACCAGGAAGATCAGGGTCAGGGACAGGCTGAAGAGAATCGGAAAGGAGGCCGATTCCTGCATGAACCGGTGTGAGCCCGCCGTGTAACCATCGCGGAAACCCGTCGGGGCGATCTCGTGTAGCTTGTCGCGCAGGAAGTCCAGCCCGGTGCCGAGGCTGTTGGGAGGCATCATGATGCCCTGCAGGGTGGTGCTGTTCAGCTGCTGGTACTGGGTCAGCTGGTTGGCATCCACGCGTGGTTGCAATGAGATGACCGCCGACAGGGGGACCAGTTCATTGGATGCGGTGCGCAGGTAGTATTTTTCCAGTTCCTCCTTGGTCAGGCGAAATCCTCGTGCGGCCTGGGGAATCACCTTGTAGCTGCGACCCTGCAGGGTGAAGCGGTTGACTTCCGCCTCCCCGAGCATGATGGCCAGGGTCTGGCCGATATCCCGCATGGAAATGCCCAGGCGCGCCGCCCGGTCGCGATCGATATTCACCGCGATCTCGGGGCGATCGAAATCCAGAGTCTGGGTGATAAACGAGAACAGGCCGGATTCGCGTGCCGCCGTCAGGAGTTCGTCGCCCACCCGCATGACCTCACGGTAGTCGGCGGTGGAGGCTACTACGAAACTGACCGGCAGCCCGGCATCCGAGCCCGGCAGGGGCGGTGAGCCGAAGGTAAACAGTTGCATGCCCGCGACGCCGGCGAGTTTCCGCTGGAACTCGACCGCCACCTCCTGCTGGCTTCGCTCGCGCTCTTTCCAGTGGTGCATCGTGATCCCGCCGAAGTTGCGGGTGGGCCTGATCACCTGCCAGGAGTGGCTGAACTCCGGGATTCCCTTCCAGATATCCACGACCTGGTTGATGTAGTGGTCGATGTAATCCAGGTTGGCATAGCGCGGTGCAGTGCCTGTGATGTAAACGCCGCCGCTGTCCTCTTCCGGGGCCAGTTCCTGCTGCGCCAGGGAAAACAGCACCGGCAGGCTGCCCAGAATGCAGACCGCAAACAGCACCACTGCGCCGCGGTTGTCCAGGCAGTGGGCCAGCACGCGCCGGTATTGCGTTATCAGTCGTTCGAAGCGGTGGTCCAGCCAGTTCTCGAAGCGGCCCTGGTGGGCGCTGTCCTGCAACAGGCGGGAGCACATCATCGGGCTGAGAGTCAGGGCGATCACGCCGGAAACGATTACCGCGCCGGCCAGGGTCAGGGCGAACTCGCTGAACAGGGCCCCGGTGATACCCCCGATAAAACTGATGGGCGCGTAGACCGCCGCCAGTGTCAGGGTCATGGCCACTACCGGCAGGGCGACCTCCCGGGCACCGTGGATCGCCGCTTCGCGGGGACTGGCTCCATTCTCGATGTGGCGGTGCACGTTTTCCACTACCACGATAGCGTCGTCCACTACCAGCCCGATGGCGATCACCATCGCCAGCAGCGTCAACAGATTCAATGAGAAGCCCATGGCCATGATAAGGAACACGACGCCGATCAGAGACAGCGGAATCGCCACCAGGGGTATCAGAACGACCCGGATCGAACCCAGGAACAGGTAGATGACCAGTATCACGATCAGGGACGCTTCCAGAAGGGTGCGCACGACTTCACCCAGGGCTTCGTCGATGACCACGCTGCCGTCCCAGTCCATGAGCATTTGCAGGTCGGCGGGCAGGATCGCCCGGATGCGGGGCAGGGCGCCATGGATCGCCCGGGAGACATCGAGCGGATTGGCATCAGCGGCGGGTGTAATGGCCATGAAGATGGTTTCGCGTCCGCTGGAATAGGTCCTTACCTGGGTATCCTCAGACGAAAATGCAACGTCGGCCACGTCGCCCAGCGTTACCCGCTCATCTCCATTCTGGCGGACTACCAGGTTCATGAAGGCTTCCGGGCTCTGCATGTCCGTGCGCGCGTCCACCGTAGCGCGCACCAGGCCGCCCTCGGTGGCGCCGGCGGTGGCGATGTAATTATCCCGCTGGATGGCGTCGCTGATATCCGTAGCAGTAACACCAAAGGCTGCCATGCGCACCGGGTCCAGCCATATCCTCATCGCCAGGTAGCGCCCAAGAATTAGTGCCTGGCCCACGCCTGGCAGGGTGGCGAGTTCCGGCTGTACGTTGCGTACCAGGAAGTCGGTGATCTGGTAGGGCGACATCTGCTCGCTGTAGAAGGCCAGGTACATCATCGCATCGCCGCCCCAGCTGACGCTGGCCACGGGATCCTCGATATCCCGCGGCAGGTCGTACTTTGCCTCGTTGACCTTGGCGATCACTTCCGACAGCACGTCACTGCTGTTTTCACCCAGCCGCACGTGGATCTCGATATTGGACCGGCCCGGGTCACTGGTCGAGGTCATGTAATCGATGCCCCTGGCGCCGGCGATCCGGCTCTGCAGGGGGGTGGTGACAAAACCCTGGACCGTGCGGGCGCTCGCCCCGCGATAACTGGTCGTCACATTGATGACACTGCGTTCCAGTTCGGGGAACTCACGGATGCCGACGCTGGAGAGGGAAGCCCCGCCGAGCAACAGCAGCAGACTGCTGATCACGATCGCCAGGACGGGGCGCTGGATGAATGTGTCGGTGAAGTTCGCCATCAGGGCAGGCCCTTTTCGTCGATGACGATGGGCGCTCCCCGGAACAGTTTATTCTGGCCGGCGGTGACCACCCGCGTGCCCGCCTCCAGCCCGCCAGTCACCGCGGTGCGTCCCTGCCTCGACCCGCCGGTAGTCACGACGCGCGGCTCCACGGTCAGCTGACCTGCCTGCTCCAACACCAGGTAGACGGTATCGCCGTGCAGGGAATAGGCGATTGCGGTCTCCGGTACGGTGACCACCTCCCGCGGCTTGCCAAGGTCTATCGTCAGGCTGGCGAACATGCCGGGTAACAGGCCTTCGCTGTCCTGCAGGCTGGCCCGCAACAGCAGGTTCCGTGTGCCCGCATCGACCTGGGCATCCACTGCCTGGAGCGTGGCGGGGAATGTTTTTTCCGGAAAGGCATCCACCTGGAGTGTGATATCCAGTCCCTGGCGCAACTGCGGGAAGTGGCGCGCCGGCACTGTGAAGTCGACATCCAGTTCGCTGAGATCCTGCAGGGTGGTGATAGTCTCGCCGGGTTCGATGTAGTCGCCGACCCGGACGTGGATGATCCCGACCGTGCCGCTGAAAGGCGCCCTTACCCGCATATTTTCAAGTCGCGCCTCTGTCTCCGCCAGCTGGGCGATCGCGCTGTCGAGGTCGGCCTTTGAGCGGTCGAACTGGGTCTGGGGAATGGACTTCTGCTTGATCAGTTGCCGGTCCCGCTCGAACAGCAGTTTCGCCAGTTCCAGGTTGGCAATCTGCCGCTCCCGGCTGGCTTGTTCGACCTGGT
>JAHEEV010000209.1 GCA_024640505.1 Halieaceae bacterium | reverse complement strand
TTTTCAGCAGGTCCGGCGCCAGGTTCTGGATCATGCTGCGGACGCCGTCGCGCCAGTCGACGCGCGTTTCCCCGATCAGTTCGTGCATCTTCGCCGGGTCGATACAGAGGCTGCCGAACGCTTTGGGGTTGTCCTGGAAAACCGGTTGCAGGCCGGTCAGCTCGCTCATGTAGCCGCACCACTCCTCGATGCTGGCCTTCTGTGAACCGCCGAAATTCAGCGTGGTGACTTCGGGTGTGGCCGCCGCCAGCAGGTAGGGAATCTTCTCGATGTAATCATCCACGTGGAGGGGGTTGTAGTAATTCGGCTTGTCCGGATGCAGGTCGATGGGGATGCCCTGCTGCATCATCAGCAGGTGGAAGTACATCCAGCCACCGTTGTCGCCGTAGGGCACGCTGAGGCGGGCGATGGTGGTCGGGATCCCCTGTTGGTGTGCGGCGAACCGGCACACAGTCTCGGCAGCGATCTTGGAGATACTGTAGGTCGGGAACATCACCCGGTGGTTGTCGCCTAGCGGTGAATCCTCCCGGCGCGGCTCCTGGCCGGCGTACTCATACACGGCGGTGGACGAGAAGTGCAGGAAAGCCTTCACACGCCGACACCGCGTCATGAGGTGACCGAGCCCCTCGGCATTGGCCGCCAGGTCGTAATCGAAGTCACCGCTCTTGACCACGGCGAAGTTGAGCACATAGTCCAGGTCCTCCGGTACTGCTGCCAGGCTCGCGGGATCGGCCAGGTCCGCCTTGATCGTGCGGGCCCCCAGTGCCTCGATCCGGGCGCGATCCTCCTCCTTGCTGAAGCGCGCCAGGGCCCAGACCTCGGCAGATTTTGCCAGATGTTCCACGACCGGCAGGGCCACCTGACCCGTGGGGCCGGTGATAAGAACTTTTTTGCCACTCAATTCAACCGGGGTTACAGGCATGGGTTTTGCTCCTTATTGATCAGGCCAGTTCCGACTGCAGGAGATCCAGCGTCGGCCCCACACCCTCGTCACCGGCGGTGATGATAGCCGCGTTGAGGTCCGTAGCGCCGGCGTCCCGTACCCGCGCTATACCGGCGCGCACTGCCTGCTCGTCGCCCACGATGGCGAGATCAGCAGGGCCTTCGACGCCCTCCCGGTCCAGCATGGCCCGATAGGAGGGTAGCATGCCGTAGATCTGCAGGGATTTTGCGATGTGTTCCCGGGCGGCGCCTGCGTCGCTCGTCAGGCAGACGGGCAGGCCGCAGACGATGCGCGGGTCGGGGTGTCCCGCCGCTGTCGCCGCTTCAGCGATGGTAGGGATGATGTGCTGTTCGATGGTTTTCGGCCCGGTCATCCACGTCGTGGTGCCGTGGGCACAGGTGCCTGCCAGTTTGAGCATTGCAGGCCCGAGAGCGGCCACCAGTAGCGGTACGGTTGGCGTGCCTTTCATGGAAAGCGACAGTTTCGCTGTCAGTTGCTTGCCCTCGAAGTCGGCCGCCTCGCCGCGCAACAGCGGCGCGATGATCTGGAGGTACTCATCCATGTGTGCTGCCGGGTGCGCATAAGACAGGCCGTACATATCCTCTATGACCAGCTTGTGGGATAAACCGATGCCGAGGGTAAAGCGCCCGCCGCAGGCCGCCTGGGTGGTCATGACCTGCTGTGCCAGCGCCGCCGGGTGCCTGGGGTAGGTAGGTGTGACCGCCGTGCCCAGCTCGATATGGTCGGTCTCCCATCCGATGATGGCGCAGGCCCCGACCGCATCCAGGCCGAAGACGTTCGGGAGCCACAGCGTATCGAATTCCCGCTGCTCAACATCTTTGGCAAATGTCACCAGTCCGTCGAGGTCGAACGTGGTGTCCGGTGTGGTGCCGGCGAATAATCCGATCCGCATGGTCCTGATCTCCTGGGTCAAACTGTCTGGCAGTCAGACTTTAACTTAGTCTGCACCCGCGCGAAGTACAAGAAGCGAGCAAAGATCAACGATTTCATCTCAGCGCAATCTACCCATTTATTGTTCTCTGTCATTTCAGCGCGGGCGTGAGTCCGGTTAAATGGCCGGTGTTTCTGGAACATCTGCACTGGTGCCTGCGCGATAGCGGTAGAGTGACGCGGGGGTGTTGTGGCCGCGAGAACGGGAGCGAGGATTATGGACTTTACCTACAGTGAGAAAACCGAACAACTTTGCGCCCGGCTGCGCGACTTCATGGACGATCACATCATGCCGCGGATCGGCCAGTGGTACGAGGAGGTGCATGCGGGCACCTACCCGGTATCCTTCATGGAGGATCTCAAGGCGCTGGCGAAGGAGGAGGGACTGTGGAACCTGTTCCTGCCCGGCCTGCGAGATGATGAGCCCGGCACCCGGCTCACTAATCTGGAGTACGCCCCCCTTGCGGAGATCATGGGTCGTGTGCCCTGGTCGCCCGAGGTATTCAACTGTAATGCCCCCGATACCGGCAACATGGAAGTATTGCACCTCTTTGCCAGTGAGCAGCAGCGGGCGCAGTGGCTGGTGCCGCTGCTGAACGGGGAAATCCGTTCCGCTTTTGCCATGACGGAACCGGACGTGGCCTCATCGGATGCCACCAACATCCAGACCGCAATACGTCGCGACGGTGACCACTATGTCATCAACGGTCGCAAGTGGTTTATCACCAATGCCCATCATCCCCAGTGCAAGGTGTTTATCGTGATGGGCAAGACGGATCCGGATGGGGACATCTATCGTCAGCAGTCCATGGTGCTGGTACCCATGGATACGCCCGGCGTGGAACTGGTACGCAATGTCAGCGTCTTGAACCATCATTCCCCCGAGGGCCACTCTGAGGTGCTCTTTCACGACGTTCGCGTGCCTGTATCGAACCTGATTGGCAGTGAAGGCGACGGCTTTATGATCGCCCAGGCGCGATTGGGCCCCGGCCGTATCCATCACTGCATGCGGGCCATTGGTATGGCCGAGGTGTGTCTCGAACTGATGGTGGCGCGCTCCCAGGAGCGCAAGACCTTCGGACGTTACCTGCACCAGCACGGCAGCATTGCCGAGTGGATCGCCCGCTCCCGCATCGAGATCGAACAGGCGCGGCTGCTGGTGCTTAAAACGGCCGCGATGATCGATGAGGCAGGTGCAAGGGGGGCGCGCAAGGAGATCTCCATGATCAAGGTCATCGCACCGACGCTTCTGACTACCGTGGCCGATCGTGCCATGCAGGTCTTCGGCGCGATGGGAGCCAGCCCCGACACGCCACTAGCGGATTTTTATACTGCCGGGCGGGTGCTGCGCTACGCGGACGGCCCCGACGAGGTCCATCTGCAGACCATCGCCCGGCTCGAGTTGAAGGAGAGCCGGGACAGCCTGCTGGATGCTGCGCGGTTTCTGGCCGGTTCGGGGCGCTGAGCGGGCAGGGCAAGCGCTGCTCCTGCAATGTATGGGCACCGGACACGTGTCATTTCATGCGGCGGCTGAGACGACGCAGGTTCCTGGGCCTTGCGATGCCGGCGCTGCTGGCGCCCGTATTGGGACCCCCGGCCCGGAGCGCGGGAGCCGGGCAGATACGTGTTGAAGCCATGACAGACAAACGACCAGCGGAGCCGGCAAACGACAGCCTCAAGTTGTTTTTGTGTGGTGATGTGATGACCGGCCGCGGCATAGACCAGATCCTGCCCCATCCCTCGTCGCCGGAAATCCATGAGTCCTACCTCACGTCCGCCGAACAGTACATCGAGGTGGCCGAGCGTGTCAGTGGCCCGATTCCCCGCCCGGTGGAACCTGACTACGTCTGGGGGGATGCGCTGGAAATCTTGCGGGTAAATAACCCCGATGCGCGCATCGTCAACCTGGAAACCGCGGTGACGACCAGTGACGACCACTGGCCCGGCAAGGGGATCCACTATCGCATGCACCCCCGCAACCTGCCGGTGCTCACTGCCGCCGGAATCGACTGCTGTGCACTGGCCAATAATCACGTGCTGGACTGGGGCTATGACGGGCTGGGCGACACGCTCTCCTCCCTGTCCCGGGCGGGGATCGCAACGGCCGGAGCTGGTGATAGCCTTGAGCACGCGGCCGCGCCCGCGATACTCAAGGCAGGCGATGCCCATCGCGTGCTCGTGTTCTCGCTCGGGCACGCAGGGAGTGGAATCGGCAATAGCTGGCAGGCCCGACAGGACTGGCCCGGGGTATGGCGGCTGGACGAGTTTTCCGCGGCATCGGTGGAGATGATCGGCAGGCGCATCGACAGCGTAAAGCGGCCGGGTGACATCGTCGTGCTCTCGATACACTGGGGTGGAAACTGGGGCTATGGTATCCCTGCACAGATGCGACATTTCGCCCGGG
>JAHEEV010000208.1 GCA_024640505.1 Halieaceae bacterium | reverse complement strand
GCTTTGTCTTCCATTGCTGGCCGTCATCCATGGCGCGGCCGATACTGCCTTCATAGACGATGCGTCCGCCCACGTCCTGGCCGTCGAGCACCGCGAGGCGCGCACCCACGTGCGACACGTTAGTCCCGTAGTTCAACAGCGCTTTGCCTTCCCAGTAGCTGTAAAAGTCGTCCATTGGAAACGCACCCGCTTCCAGATCGAGCGGCGTCGTAACCCCATCGCGCGCGTACAGCCGAAAAGCGTAAGGGTCCTGGCCGTGCGAGTGAAGGTCAATAAACCCCGGCGCGACGACGTGGCCAGTGGCATCAATCACCCGCTTGCCAGCCAGCTTGTCCGAGCTGATCTTCGCGATCCGCCCGTCCTTGATGCCGACGTTAGCAACGCTATCAAATTTGGTCTCCGGGTCCATCACCCGGCCGTTGCTGATGACCAGGTCATAGTCCTGGGCCCATGCTGTCAGGCTGAGCCCCCCGGCAATCATCGCAAGGATTACAATGCGCTTGAACATTTTTGATTCTCTCTTGAATTAAAGGAACAGCTGTGACGCATCCCGTGTGCCGGTGCCGGTGCCACATCTGTTCACATAACGCCTGCTTGGCATAAGAAAATGTTGCATTTTTGTTACGGAGGGCTGGCTGTTTTTGCCCTCGGCCAGCATGCACCCGACTCTCGTTTACCCTCGTACACTGACAAATCGAGGCGGCCTTTGCTTTGCATTTGACGACAATTAATTTAGCATTTAGCGACAATCATGTTACTTTGACTCGTCAGCACCTGAACCGCCTGCGGGATTCACCAAATTGAGACGGACCAATGCCCCAGCTCACTGAAAATCGCCATTCCTATCTGGTCAGCAGTGAAATACTGTTGGGCTGGAAGGAGGCCGGCAGGGAGTTGAATGTTGAGTTCGATCCCGTCCTCGAGGTGCACGGCCTGGACCCTCTACTGCTCGACAAACCAACCGGCTATCTGCTGCACGAGCAGGTCACGCTATGCCTGCAACAGATTGCGGATCGCTTCAACTGCGGCCACTTCGGCTTCGTGGTGGGCAAGCACCAGCCCGCCATGCAGTTGGGCAGTGTGGGGCAAGCGATGAAGGCGTCACCCACGGTAAAAACAGCCCTTGAAAATGGCATCAAATACCAACCTCTTTACAGCGAGGGATCGAAACACGACCTCGTCGTCGAGCACGACTTGGCGTGCATCAGGCGATGGAACACAGCATCCTACGATTTCAATACGACACAGATGCGCATGCTGGGAATCGTCATGGCATTCAAGATCGTCAAGTCGCTGAGCGGCGCCAACTGGCAACCGAGCCTGGTTTGCTATTCGTTCAGCGAACCGGAGAAATCGCATGAGATGTCCCGCTATTTCGGCTGCCCCATACTGTACGACCAGGAGTTTGACAGCCTGATTTTTCCTGCAGAGGATCTCGCGCGAAGGGTACCCACCTCAGATCCACAGCAGCTGCAGATTGTCCTGTCGAGACTGGCGCCGATACTGAAACAGAAGCACCAGCATAAAGAGTATTTACTGCAGACAGAAAACTTCATACACCAGACGATGGGAACCAGCCGCTGCACGCTGGAAAGCTGCGCCCAGATCCTGAGGGCAAACCCCAGGACACTCCAGCGCAAACTGGCCATGCACGATACGACCTTCAAGCAACTGCTGCTTGATATTCGCATGTCGTCGGCACGCCAGTACCTGAGCGAATCCGCAATAGACCTTTCTGCATTGTCGGAGCTCCTGGGCTATCAAAGCCTGGGCGCCTTTTCACGCGCCTTCAAGGATGTGCACGGTGTGCCGCCAACGCAGTGGAGAATAGCCTCGGGAAAAAGTAGCTTTTCCCGCAGCAGCTCGAATGTGCAGGTATTGTGAGCCCTCGTGTGAGGCCCCTACCCGGCCTTGGCCATTGCGGCCTTGTACAGTGACTTTCGCGGACTGGAAAGTACCCGCTCTAGCATTGGCACAAACGTTGACATGGGCTCACTGTCGTAATCCTTGTCAAAACTGTTCTGGTCGTACAGTTCACAGAAATCGGCGCACGCCTGGTAGTAAGGGTGATCCTTGAAAGCATCCCGACCATTGCGATCCAGGCCCACATAGTGGAAGAAGTAATACCCCTGAAAGATGCCGTGATGCTTGATGATCCAGTGGTTTTCCTCGCTGACATAGGGTTCAAGAATCACCGCTGCCACGTCCGCATGATTGCTGGGCCCAAGGGTGTCGCCAATATCGTGCAGCAGGGCACACACCACATACTCGTCATCGCGACCATCGCGCAATGCGCGGGTAGCGGTCTGCAAGCAATGTTCGAGCCGGTCAACGGGGTAGCCGCCATAATCGCCACGAAGCAACTCCATATGGGCGATGATGCGCTGGGGTAATTCGGTCATGAATCCTTTCATGTGACCCGCGATAATGCCCCAGTCACTGGCCTGGGCCTCTGTCATCGATTTGAACTGTGCCTGGTCTGAAGTCATACATCTCTCCTTCTGTGATAGTGTTTTTTCAAAGCATAGCCCATTGGCTGCGCCATTGTGGGTGAAATCGTTGTCAGCGGGCGCTTTTCAGTAACCGCCGCGGGATGTGCCCGTGAGTTCCTCTCCCCTGGCTACGGCGAGTGCCTGGCTCACACCGGCGCGCGCGAAGCTGATATCGCTCCCCACGGATGCGAAGTCAAAGCCGTCTTCCAGAGAGCGGGCAGCCATTGCCGCGTCGTAACCGAACATGCCACAGGCCAGGCTATTGGCCTCACAGGCAGCCCGAATGGCTTTGAGTGCTTCAATAAACCGCTTGTTGGCAAAGTCTCCCGGGGCAAGTCCCAGGCCGTAAGTGAGGTCCATAGGGCCGACGAACAGGCCGGAGACACCCTCAACGGCAGCGATCGCATCCAGGTTGTTAAGGCCCTCCTCGGTCTCGATCATCAGGATACAGGCGACCTCGTCGTTGGCCGTCCCCAGGTAGGATAACCCCTCCAGCATCGCATCTCTCATGGGCCCGCAGGAGCGCAGTCCCCTGGGCGGGTAATAACAGGCGGCGACCGCTTGCCTCGCATCCGCTGCGCTATTGACCATGGGCACAATCACGCCCCGGGCGCCCGCATCGAGTGCCTTGCCGATCTGGTCGGGCTGGTTGGCGGCGACCCGCACCAGCGGGGTGACGGGGACGCCGGTGATTGCGGGCAACAGGCGAGTCAGGTCGCTGTAGTCCATGAGCCCGTGCTGCAGATCGAAACATATCCAGTCGACCCCGGTGCGTGACAGCATCTCTGCCAGGTGAACATCGGGAAGATTGGACCAGATACCCAACGACTTCTCTTTCTCGTGCCATTTTCGTAGTAGATTGTTTTTCAAAGGTTTTTCCTCGAAATCAAGTTACTTTTGGTCCCTGAACGAATGACCTGCCCGCGCCGGGCGCATCGGGATCAGTCGAGAATGGCGCCTTCGCTGGCGGGACGCACATGCCGGCGATATCGATCCATGTAACCAAAACCAACGGCTTTTTCGACGGGCTTCCACTGTTCCCTGCGCCTGCCAATTTCCTCTTCGGAAATGTCGGCATGAAGACGGCCCTGAATAATGTCGATCTCTATCATATCGCCATCCTCGACCAGCGCGATCAGGCCGCCATCAGACGCCTCCGGACTCACATGGCCGACACAGGGGCCACAGGTGGCACCGGAGAAACGTCCGTCGGTAACCAGTGCTGCCTCATCCAGGCCGGCGAATTTCAACGCCATGGTGACACCCAGCATTTCAGGCATGCCGGGGCCACCCTTCGGCCCCTGGTAACGCAAGATAATAATATCGCCTTGCTTGACTTTACCCCCCTGTACGCCGGCGAGAGCCTCGTCTTCCGAGTCAAAGCAAACGGCGGGGCCCTTGCACTGCATCATGTTTTCACTGACACCGGCCTGCTTGACCACGGCCCCATCAATGGCGAGATTGCCCCTTAGAACTGCGATACCACCCGACGGTCGATGAGGATTACTGCGCGCGGGAATCACTTTGGGATTGAGCACAGTGGCGTCGTCCATGACATCCTGCAGGGTACGGCCATCCACCGTTCTTGTAGTCGTATCGAGATCATTCTGCATAACCTGCAGCACGGCGGGCATGCCGCCGGCCGCCCACACATCCTGTATGCCCCAGGGGCCGTTGGGGCTTACGGCCAGTAGCGTCGGGACCTCGGCACTGGCCCGCTCGAAGTGCTCCAGAGTCAACTCACAGCCGGCCGAATGCGCGATCGCCGGGAGGTGCAGCGTCCCGTTGGTAGAACCGCCGATGGCCATCA
>JAHEEV010000207.1:2351-4306 GCA_024640505.1 Halieaceae bacterium | reverse complement strand
GCTTCTCCAACTCGCTCACTTCAGCGTAGTTGGTGCGTTTCAGTTTGTCGACCTGCTCGGCAAGTTTTGATCGATGAGGCAGGTGCCCCAATGCCTCCATGGTATCGACGAACTGCTGCTCGATGCCCTCAGTGGGAATAAGTCGCTCCTGCCCGGCCAGTCGGCTGAGCAGATCACCCTCGGGCGTGCCGTACCAGTGGCCCAGCAGCATCGCCGTATTGGATTCGGGGCGACGTCGCAGCAGGTCGAGCAGCTCCCGCAGGAGCGCCACGTCCTCCCCTTCCAGCTCCGTAAGGGTTGCGGGGTCAGCCAGCAGGGAGATCTCGGGTCGGTGCAGTAGCAGGGCAATTGCGCTCTGGGCCAGGTTGGCGTGACCCGCGGCGTGGTCGTTGTAAGGGAGACGCTGTTTGGGGCCCTGTAGGAGCCCGCTCCGCGGGCGATTGTTGTCCGGGGCATTATCGCCCGCGGAGCGGGCTCCCACAGGGTGATCATGTCCCACAAGTTGATCATGTCCCACAGGGTGATCATGTCCCACAGGGTGATCATGTTCCATGGGGCGTTCATAGCCCCGCTCGCGGTCGTGCGATGCTTGCAATTCGTGCGATGCTTGCAATTTAAGGAGGCTGGCCAATTCCAGGCCGGTACGGTTGGCCAGCTCCCGGAACATCAGCTCCCGGAATACCCCTTCCGGCAGCTGGCGGATGTAGGGCAGGGCGAGCTTGCTGAGGCGGGCGCGCCCATCCAGGCTGGTGGTGTCCAGGTTCTCCGCCATGGATTCGAACAGAAAGTTTTCCAGCGGGGTTGCCGCAGCCAGCAGAGACTGGAAGTGCTCTGCACCGCCGCCGCGCACCACGGTGTCCGGATCCTCGCCTTCAGGCAGGAACAGGAAGCGTGCCTGGCGACCATCCTCCATGCAGGGCAGGGCGGCTTCCAGGGCGCGAAAGGCGGCTTTGCGACCGGCTTCGTCGCCATCGAAACAGAAGACCACCTCCGGGCAAAGGCGATAAATACGCTCCAGATGGGTCCTGCTGGTGGCCGTGCCCAGGGTGGCGGTGGCGTTGTCAATGCCGTGCTGGGCCAGGGCAATGACATCCATGTAGCCCTCGACCACGATGACGCGCTCCAGCTTGCGATTTGCCTGCCGGGCCTGGTAGAGGCCATACAATTCGCGACCCTTGTGGAAGATCTCCGTCTCGGGAGAGTTGAGGTACTTGGGTTTATCATCGCCCAGCACCCGTCCGCCGAAGGCGATCACCCGACCGCGCTGGTCCCGGATCGGGAACACCACCCGGTCCCGGAAGCGGTCATACGTGCGCCCCGCCTCGTTTTCCACCACCATGCCGGCTTTCTTGAGCAGTTTCTGCTGGTCGTCGTCCTTCCCCAGTGCCTTGAGCAGGTTGTCCCAGCCGGGCGGGGCAAAGCCCAGATCGAACCGCTTGGCTATTTCACCGGTGAGGCCCCGTCCCTTCAGGTACTCGACGGCCCGGCTCGCCTCGGGGTGGCTGCGCAGCTGCCGTTTGTAGAAATTGGTGGCCTGTTCCATCAGGGCATACAGGGGTTTGTTGCTCTCTTCCCGCGCGGGTTGTCCGGGACTTGTGGATTCGCGGGGTACCTCCAGGCCGACGCTGCTGGCCAGGGATTCCACCGCCCGCGGGAAATCGATGTTTTCGTAATCCATCACGAAGCCCAGGGCATTGCCCCCGGCTCCGCAGCCGAAACAGTAGTAGAACTGCTTTTCCGGGTTGACGCTGAACGAGGGCGTTTTCTCGTCGTGGAAGGGACAGCGGGCGGTGTAGTTCTTGCCGGACTTTTTCAGTTTGACGCGCCGGTCTATCACCTCGACGATGTCGAGGCGTTCCAGCAGGTCATCCAGAAAGGCTTGGGGAATTCGTCCGGCCATGGGGCTATTCAATCACGGGGAGATGCGCATGTGTAGGAGCCCGCTCCGCAAGCCC
>JAHEEV010000207.1:0-2251 GCA_024640505.1 Halieaceae bacterium | reverse complement strand
GCAAGCCCTTTTGTAGGAGCCCGCTCCGCGGGCGATCAATTACAGAGTCTACCCCAATCGCTCCCCATCGGCGCCAGCCGGAAAACTATTTTCGCCCGCTTCCCCGATACTCGCTGACGAAAATAGTTTTCCGGCCGGAGCCTCAATCCGGGCGTTTAGCCAAGCCTAAGAGAGAGCATGGGACCATCACAAGGGTCCGGTCGGGAGAAGCCATTTCGTCAGCGAGTATCGGGGAAGCGGGCGAAATGGCTTCTCCCGATCGGGCCCGCCAGGGAGCCCCATCGGACCCGCTAGTGAGCCCGATCGGGCCACCAATAAGAATGAGACTCAGTAAAGGCCTGTCAGAGCCTTAGAGGGGCGCTTAGCCCGCCAGGCGGGACTTGACCATCTGGCTCACCGCACCCATATCCGCGCGGCCCTGCAGTTGTGGTTTGAGCTGGCCCATGACGGCGCCCATGGCCTGCATACCGGTGGCCCCGGCAGCGGCGATGGCAGCATCTACCATCTCGATCAGCTCGTCTTCGCCCAGCTGGGCGGGCATGAATTCCTGGATCACGGCGATTTCGTCGTTTTCCTTCTTGGCCAGCTCGTCGCGGCCAGCGTCCTGGTATTGCTGCGCGGAGTCACGACGCTGCTTGACCATCTTGTCCAGCACGGCCAGGGCGCGTGCGTCATCGATCTCGATGCGCTCGTCGACCTCTATGCGTTTGAACTCGGCCTGAATCAGCCGGATGGCCCCCAATCGTTCCTTGTCCTTCGCTTTCATGGCGGCTTTCATGGCCGCCCTGATGGAGTCCGTAAGGGATTGGTCAGTCATTTGGAGGGGCGTACGCTCAGTACAGGCGTACGCGCTTGCGGTTTTCCCGTGAGATCTTCTTCAGGTGACGCTTGACGGCAGCCGCGGCAGCGCGCTTGCGTACGGTAGTGGGCTTCTCGTAGTGCTCGCGCTTGCGAACCTCGGCGAGAACGCCGGCTTTCTCGCAGGAGCGCTTGAAACGACGCAGGGCGACGTCAAATGGCTCGTTTTCCTTGACCTTGATATGGGGCATTAATTCTGTACCTGTCCAGTTTATTTGAGGCAACAGCGGGGTCCATGGCCTGCAACTGCCTGAAAGGGCGCGCATTCTATCCTTATCGTGGGTATTTTGCAAAGCCCCGCAACATGGTAATTTGCGGCCATCCTGTTGGTCCGGCGGGGTGACAACCAGTATGATGCGCCCCTGCACAATCACGGTGAAACCATGCTGATTCTGGGTCTCGAGACCTCCTGCGATGAAACCGGTGTCGCGCTCTTCGATACGGAGCGCGGCCTGCTGGCTCATGCCCTGTTCAGCCAGGTCGATATTCACGTCGAGTACGGGGGGGTGGTGCCGGAGCTGGCCTCACGGGACCACGTGCGCAAGACCCTGCCCCTGGTGGAGCAGGTGCTGGCAGAGGCCGGTTGCGCGGCGTCGGATATAGACGGCGTGGCCTATACCGCCGGTCCGGGCCTGGTCGGTGCCCTGATGGTGGGGGCGACGCTGGCCCGGGCCCTCGCCTGGGGTTGGGGTGTACCGGTATTGGGCGTGCACCACATGGAGGGCCATCTCCTGGCCCCGATGCTGGAGGATGAGCACCCGGAGTTTCCTTTTGTGGCCCTGCTGGTCTCAGGGGGGCACACACAGTTGGTGCGGGTCGATGGCATCGGCCAGTACACGATGCTGGGGGAATCCCTGGATGACGCCGCCGGCGAGGCCTTCGACAAGGCCGCCAAGATGCTGGGCCTGCCCTACCCCGGGGGCCCCCATATAGCGCGCCTGGCCGAGAGTGGCGATCCGGAGCGCTTCGATTTCCCACGCCCGATGGTCAACCGCCCCGGGTTGGATTTCAGTTTCAGCGGGCTGAAGACCCACACCCTCAATACCGTGGAAGCGTGTCGGCAGTCCGGGGAGCTGACCGACCAGGATCGGGCGGATATTGCCCGCGCCTTCGAGGAGGCGGTGGTGGCCACCCTGGTGATCAAGTGCCGCCGGGCCCTGCGGCAGGAGGGTTTGTCGACCCTGGTGATGGCCGGCGGCGTGAGCGCCAACCGCAATCTCCGGCAGCGGCTGCAGCAGGCCCTGCACAAGGAGCGGGCCCGGGTATTCTACCCGGCGCCTCAGTTCTGTACCGATAATGGTGCCATGATCGCCTACGCCGGCGCCCAGCGCCTGCAGGCCGGCCAGGTAGATGGGCTCGAGGCAGCCGTGCGACCGCGCTGGCCCATGGATGA
>JAHEEV010000079.1 GCA_024640505.1 Halieaceae bacterium | reverse complement strand
GCCATAGTCCCGGAAGAAGTCGCTGGCGGCAATCAACCCCCGGGTCAGGAGCGGCAGCTCGCGACTGGTATGGGCAAAGATGCCCACCAGTTCCGGGACCACGAATACCATCAGGGCGACCACCACGGCGACCGCCACGCCAACCAGGATAAACGGGTAGATCATCGCCATCTTCAGCTTCTGGCCGGTGTACTGGCGCTGCTCGGTATAGTCCGCCAGCTGTTCCAGCACGGGGCCGAGGTAGCCGGCGTGTTCGCCCGCATTCACCATGGCGCGGTACATCTCGTTGAACACCTGGGGAAACTCGCCCATGGCGTAGGCCAGCGTATGTCCCTCCGCCACCCGCGAGCGCACCTGCAGCAGCATGCCCTTGATGCGGTTGCTGCGGCTCTGCTGGGCCGCCGCCTGCAGAGCCTCGTCCAGGGGCAGGTTCGACAGCACCAGGGTGGCCAGCTGGCGGGTGAGCATGGCCAGGTCGCCTGCCCCGACGCGGGTCCCGGGCAGGGAGAAACGCCAGGTGGAACGCTCCTGCAGGGCGCGACTGGCCTCGGCCACTTCCACCGGCCGCAGACTCTGCCCGCGCAGCTGGGCGCGCACCTGCCGCTCCGAGTCGCCTTCCACCACGCCCCGGACGAGTTTGCCGTCGAGGTTGAGTGCCCGGTACCGGTAAGCCGTCATAGGTCAGCAGTCAGGCGACCGCGGTCACCCGCAGCACTTCCTCCAGGCTGGTCTCACCGGCCAGGATGCGGCGACGTCCGTCCGCCTCGATACCCGGGTAGAGTGGCCGGGCGTATTCGAGCATTTCCTGCTCACTCACCCCGTCGTAGATCATCACCCGCATGGTGTCATCGATCTCGATCAGTTCGTAGATGCCGGTGCGTCCGCGATAGCCGCTGTAGTTGCATCGTTCGCAGCCTTTGGCCCGGTAGAGTTCAGCCGCGGAACCGGTCTCGTCCAGACCGAGCATCCCCCGCTCCGCCGGACCGGCCGTGTAGGCCTCCCGGCAGTCGCGACACAGCAGGCGCACCAGGCGCTGGGCCATGACCGCCAGCAGGGAGGTGGAGAGCAGGAATGTCTCCACCCCCATATCCTTGAGGCGACTGACAGCACCGATGGCCGTGTTGGTGTGCAGGGTGGACAACACCAGGTGGCCGGTGAGGGATGCCTGCACGGCAATTTCGGCGGTCTCCAGGTCCCGGATCTCTCCCACCATGACCACGTCCGGGTCCTGCCGCAGGATCGCCCGCAGTCCCCGGGCGAAGGTCATGTCCACCTTGGTGTTGACCTGGGTCTGGCCGACACCCGGCAGCATGTACTCGATGGGGTCCTCGATCGTCAGGATGTTGCGCGTGGTCTCGTTGATATGTGCCAGGCCGGCATACAGGGTCGTGGTCTTGCCCGAGCCGGTGGGCCCTGTCACCAGAATAATACCGTGGGGGCTGTGCAGGTATTTCCGGTAGGCGGACAGCACCTGCTCGTTCATGGAGAGCTGCTCCAGCTGCAGCTGGCCCGCGGCCGTATCGAGCAGCCTGAGCACGACCCGCTCGCCGTGGGCAGAGGGTATCGTGGACATCCGGATATCCACCGCATGCCCGGCGATCTTCACCGAGATCCGGCCGTCCTGCGGCACCCGCTTCTCGGCGATATCCAGCTTGGCCATGACCTTGAGTCGCGATACCAGCAACGGCGCCAGCATCCGCTTCGGCGAGAGCACCTCCGCCAGCACGCCGTCGATGCGATAGCGCACGCTGAGGCGGTCCTCGAAGGTCTCGATGTGGATATCCGAGGCCTGCTCCCGGACCGCCTGGGAGAGGATGGCATTGATCAGGCGGATGATGGGGGCGTCGTCTTCGGCGTCCATCAGGTCGCCCGCCTCGGGAATCTCGTCCGCCAGGCGGCTCAGGTCCACGTCGGCAGAAATGTCCTCCGCCATCTGCACGGCCTCATTATTGCCGCGCTGGTAGGCCAGGGTCAGGCGCCGCTGGAATTCCGCCTCACTGACTTCCTGCAGGCCGAAGGACTCCCCCAGGAAACGGCGCAGCTCGACCAGGACCGGGAGGCCGGGCTGCCCCAGGTGCACCACCACCGGCTGCCCGCCGCTCTCGTCGAGCAGGACCTTGTGCTGTTTGGCGTAGATGAAGGGCAGTCCGCGACGGCCTGCGACCGGGGCTGGCGGCAGGGTGTCGGGGGCCAGTTCTGCCTGCGCCATCAGGGTGTCTCCGGCGCGGGCGGGGCCTCGCGCAATTCGTCCAGCTGCTTGATCTGCTCGTCCCACTCCTGCAGCACCGGGAGATTTTCGTCGTCGATGAACATGAGCCCGCGCTCCCGGCGCAGCAACTGCTGGTCGCGGATGAAACGGTACTTCTCGGCAGACGCCCCTGCCAGCTGCGCCCTGTCGCGGATGATCGTCGGCCGGATGAACACCAGCAGGTTGCGCTTGGTAACGGAGACACCGTCACTGCGGAACAGCCGGCCCAGGATGGGAATGTCGCCCAGGATCGGGACTTTCTGCGTCGAATCCTGCACGTCGTCCTCTATCAGGCCGCCCAGCACCACGATCTGCCCGTCTTCCGACAGGACCTTGGTCTGTATTTTCCGCTCCCGGGTAATGATGTCCGAGGCGATGGGGTTGAGCGTCAGGGCCGATACCTCCTGCTCGATGTCGAGCACCACGGCATCCCCCTCGTTGATATGGGGCGTGACCCGCAGGGTAACGCCCACGTTCTGCCGCTCGATGGTCTGGAAGGGGTTCTGCGCGCCATCGCCACCACTGCCGGTGTTGGTGAAGGAGCCGGTTACGAAGGGCACGTTCTCACCCACGGTGATGTAGGCCTCCTGGTTGTCCAGCGTTAACAGGCTGGGCGTGGAGAGGATATTGGTATTGGTCTGCTCCTTGAGCGCGTTCAGGATCACGGTCATGGTGAGGTCGTCATCCACGGTACCCCAGCCCAGGGACAGTCCCGGGGTCCCGGCCAGCGCCCCGGCGAGATCGGACACGCTGAAATCGTTGTCGCCGGAGGACGTGTCATCATCATTGGGGGGACGAATGGCACCCGCGAATCGCTCCGCGTCGCTGATATTGTCGATATTGCTGCCATAGGCCCCGTTGTCGTTGACGAACAGCCACTGCAGTCCCAGCTCCTGGCCGTCGGTCACCACCAGCTCGACGATGATCGCCTCCACCAGCACCTGCACCCGCCGGATATCCAGGCGCTGGATCACCGACTCCAGGGCGGCCATCTCACCGGTATCGGCCGTGATGATCAGCGAGTTGGTGCCCTCGTCCGCCTCGATCGTTGCACTCTTACCTGCTGCTCGCGCCGGCTTCTTCTCCTCGGCGCTCTCCAGTTCACTGATGTTCTGCATGACGCGGGTCAGCACCTCGGCGATCTCGGTGGCCTGGGCGTACTCCAGGTAGATCACCTTGACGTTGCCGCTCTGCTCGAGCGGTGTGTCGACGTGGGCGATCAGTTTGCGGATGCGGGCGCGCTCGAGCTCGTCGCCGCTGACCAGGACGCTGTTGGTTCGCTTGTCCGCCACCAGCAGGACTTCCGATTCCCCGCCGCTGCGCTTCTCCTCGGACTTGTTCAACTGGTCGAGCATGCGCACCACATCCTCGGCTACCGCATAGCGCAGCTTGACGATATCCGTCTGCTGCACGGCGGACCGGTCCATGCGCTCGATAATGGCGGTGATGCGATCAATGTTCGACGAGACATCGGAGATGATGATGGCGTTGCTGGGTGCATAGGCCGCCATATGGGCCTGCTGCGGTACCAGTGGCCGCAGCACGGGGATCAGTTTCGCCGCGGAGATGTTCTCCAGCCGGATGACCTGGGTGACGTACTCGTCGGTGGCCCGGCCCGGACTGTCATCGCGCACGCTGACCGGGGCCGAGCGCGCGTCCTTGCTCTGTATCACCCGCACCACGCCCCCGGAGCGCACCGCGGTATACCCGTGCACCTCCAGGATAGACAGGAACAGGTCGTAGAGCTCACTGCGCGATACCGGCTTGCTGGAGACCACCTTGACCTTGCCCTTCACCGCCGGGTCGACCACGATCGTGGTCCCCGTGGCCTCCGCCACGAACTGGATCAGCTCCTGGATATCGGTTTCCTTCAGGTTGACCGTAAAGTCCTGGGCCGGAGCCGGGAAGGCGACCAGCAGCAGCGCCAGCAGGAGGGGGGCTATGGCTAACCGACGTGGGACACTCACTTATCTGTCGTCCTTTGCATATGGCTTGATAGGTGTCATACCGTTCTCAGGGCTCCGCCAGGCTCTCGTCGAGACTCACGCTGAGCGTCAACTGCTGCTGCTCGCGCTGCAGTTCGAAGACGGCCTCGCTGGCAGTGCGCATGGTCTGGTACAGGCGCATGGTGTTGGCGGGGTCATCCAGGCTGATCCCATTGATTCCCGTGACCAGGTCCCCGGCGCGAAAGCCAAGCTGTTCGAACTGCTCGCGCTTCCTTCCCGGTGCCACGCGGTAGCCCAGCAGCTGACCATTCTCGCGCACCGCGTTGATCGATACCACATCCGCCAGGGACTGCGGATCCTCGTACAGCTGGTCCCGGTAACTGCGGGCCAGGGCCGTGGTATCCGACTCGACGCGCTTGTCGACCACGGTAGCCGGCGGCACTACCGGCGGGTTCCGGGCCGGCGCCGCGGGAACCCCGGAGCCGAGATCGGACTCCTCGAACAGCGTCAGCAACTCATAGGTGCCCCCGTTATCCAGCACCACCTGCCGCTGCATCACCTTGGCCAGCACCACGTCACCGGAGACCGGCAGCTTGTCGTCCACCGCGTAGACCGCCTGTCGCTTCTGGTACTCTATGATCGCGTGGCCCAGCCCGTCTTCCGTGGAGGCCATCGCCCCGCGCAGCTTCAGGTCCAGGCGGCTCTCCGGGGCGCCCTTCTCGATGCCGTCCCGGGCAGCGGGCTGCGCCTCTACCGGCTGCTCCAGCACCGGCGCTATGGGCGCGTTCGCACCCGCCTCGCCGAAGAGATGCCAACCCACCATGCGCTCGATGTCCACGTCATCCCCGGCTTCAGTACGCGGGGGAGCCGTGACGGGGTTGATCACCGGGAGATCGTCGGGAATCGCCGTGTCGGCGACGGGCACGAATGCCCAGATCAGGCGGGCAAGGGCCACCACCGCCCACAGGGCGAAAAGTGCCAGCAGGATCCGCCGCAGCCGCCGCAGTCGGGCAGGCCGGGCAAGTTGGTACAGAGCCCCTTCCAGGGCCTGCGACAGCCGCCCCGGGACGTCACTGGAACTACTTAGCCATTCCGCCGGCAAGGCGCGCCCCCCTGTGTTTCCCGCCAGTCCACGATGCGCTGGCAGGTATTATCCTGCCCCCGATTATAGGGGGCGCGGATGAAAGATAAAACCGCATCAATGGCGCAAAAGTGAAGGGAAAACGCGCGATCGCGCGAAATATTGCAAAGAACTGTGGCGGGCCCCGCCGGGGACCGCCACGGGCTTCACTGATCCAGCGACTGGTAGTAATCCGACAGGATTTTCGCCACTTCGGGACGCGAGAACTCGGGCGGCGGGGCGATACCCTTGCCCAGCATTTCCCGCACCGCGGTCCCGGAGAGCAACACGAAGTCATCTTTCGAGTGGTCCGGCGCGTCGCGCATCATTACGACCTTGCCCAGCTTCTTGCTGAAGGCCGTATGGTCCGCCTTGTAGATCTGCAGTTCGAGGGCGCCCTCGGGCACCTCCTCGTCGAAGATCGTCTGGGCGTCGAAGCCACCGTAGTAGTCGCCGACGCCGGCGTGGTCACGGCCCACGATCAGGTGGGTACAGCCGCAATTCTGGCGGAATACCGCGTGCAGCACCGCCTCCCGGGGGCCCGCATACAGCATGTCGAAGCCGTAGCCGGTAATCATCACCGTATTGGGGGGGAAGTACAGTTCCACCATCTTGCGGATGGAAGCGTCGCGCACGTCCGCAGGAATATCCCCGGGCTTGAGCTTGCCCAGCAGCATGTGGATCAGGATACCGTCGGTACCGAGGTCCTCCATGGCCATCCGGCACAACTCCTCGTGGGCCCGGTGCATCGGGTTGCGGGTCTGGAAGGCCACGACTTTCTCCCAGCCGTGTTCGCTGATTTCGTTGCGGATCTCCACCGCGGTGCGGAAGGTGTCCGGGAAATCGGCCTGGAAGTAGGAGAAGCTGAGCACCTGGATCGGCCCCGAGAGCAGGGTCCTGCCCAGGCCGGTGAAGGTGGCGACCCCGGGATGACTACCGTCCAGGGTGCGAAAGATCTTTTCCGCCATGAAGCTGATCTGCTCGTCAGAGACCGGTTCGACCGCCTCCACGTCCATGATCGCCAGCACCGGGTTCCCCTCCACGTTGGGGTCCCGCAGGGCGATGCGGCTGCCCGCCGTCACTGACTCGTCGGTCATGTTGACGATCGGCACCGGGAAAAACAGGCCGTCCACCGTGTGCATCTTTTCCGCCACACTGAGGGCGTCGGCCAGGTTCATGTAGCCGGTCAGGGGGTTGAAGTAACCGCCGCCGAGCATCACCGCATTGGCGGCCGCCGCGGAGTTGACCAGGATCGAGGGCAGTGTCTCCGCCTCCTCGATCAGCGCGTGTCGCTTTGCGGTGTCGTAGACGAACAGCGGGTTCAGCTCGTCCGAGCCGTGGGGTTTGATCATGCCTGTCTCCTTAAGCTTGCGGGATGATGCCGCGCTCGCGCAGCACGCTGAGGATTTCCTGCACTTCCTCGGCCAGGGTCTGCTGGTCGGAGTGCAGGTGAATTTCCGGGGATGCCGGCGCCTCGTAGGGATCATCGATCCCGGTGAAATTCTTGATCTCACCGGCCCGGGCTTTCTTGTACAGACCCTTGGGATCGCGGCTTTCGGCGGCCTCCAGGGAACAGTCGACAAAGATTTCGATAAAATCCATGCCGGCGTCCTCGTGCAGCTTGCGCACCTCGTCGCGGTCCGCGCGGTAGGGACTGATAAAACTGCTCAACGCGATCATGCCGCTGTCGACGAACAGTTTGGCCACCTCGCCGATGCGGCGGATATTCTCGGTGCGATCCTCGGCGGAAAAGCCCAGGTTCTTGTTGATCCCCATGCGCACGTTGTCGCCGTCAAGGCGGTAGGAGACGATGTCCATCTCGTGCAGGGTGCCTTCCAGTTCCACCGCCACGGTGCTCTTACCCGAGCCGGACAGGCCCGTAAACCACAGGGTGGCACCCTTGTGCCCCAGGAGCTTCTCCCGGTGTTCACGGGTGATGTCACCCTCGTGCCAGTGGACGTTGGTTGCTTTTTGTTCAGCCATAATTTCCTTCTCACTCTTGGGTTATTCCAGCTCGACCTGTCCGCCACCATCAATCGCGGATAAATGCCTCGCAATAGGGACGAAACTGCTCCCGGAGACCGGCCTCGGTAAAGCCGAACTGCTCCAGTGTATATTCGTGCGGTGGCCGCAGTTCCCGGCGATTGAAATCCTGCCAGCGCTCCATCTCGGCCCGCGCCTCGTCGGTCAGCGCCATGCCCATGAAGTCGTAGACTTTCTCTATCTCCACCAGCGGTTGCTTCACCGTATCCCTGAACCAGAGGTCCAGGAACCGGTCTTCACCCACTGCCTGACGCACCGCCATGGTGTGCCGGGTACCCCGGGCAAATTTGCGGGCCCACTGCCTGCCCACTTCCACCGGATCCACGTGATCGGAGTAGATCACCATGAGGCCGGCAATCAGGCTGGCGAGTGACGGGATTGTCTCTACCGGATCGCGGTGGGATTGTACCACCTTTGCGTCCGGAAATACCTTGAACACCAGATCCATGTAATGCAGATGGTGCGGGGATTTCAGGGTCCAGCGCTGCCCCTGCTGGCCGCTGCGCTTTTTCTGCCACTGCAGGAACTGCAATAGCAGTCGCAGGTATTCATAGCCGGGCGTGTGATCCTGGCGCTCGATCCAGGCATCAAAACGGGGCAGATGGGCAAAGGACTGGATATTGAAGCTGTAGAAGGACTGCTCCAGCAGCATGATCTCCTCGTCCGGTCCCAGGGCATCCATCGGATGACTGGCCAGCAGTTCCGGGTTCGCATCCACCATGGCCTGCATTTCCGCCGTGGCATCGGTGATGCGCCGGTCGCCCTCCCGGGTGAAGTCCCAGTCCAGGTCGGGGCAGGGATAGCGAACCTCGTACCAGAGGGGGGCGAACATGCGGTGGTCCGCGGCGATGGTACGGTGCAGCATGGTGGTCCCGGTCCTGGGCAGGCCGACGATGATCAGGGGTTCCCGGATCTCCTCATCGCGGATCTCGGGATAGCGCCGCAGCCACTCCTGGACCCGCAGTCGCGTGGCGAGAATGTCCACCACGCGCTGGCGCAGTACCGGACGGCCGACCGCGTTCAGTCGCGCCTCGTTCTGCAGGGACCACAGCAGCTGTACCAGCGGCTCACGGTAACTGTCATCACCGAAATCGACCAGGCCATCGACCGCCTGCGCCGCTGCGACCACGTCATCGGGATCAAAACTCAGCTCGTTCATGCCTGGTCGCCGGCCTCCAGGTTCTGTAATGCTGAACGCGGGAGGACCCGGGTCGCTACGGGCGGAAAATCCTCTGCTTCCACATAACGCAGCAGCATCCCCCCCGCACGATGACCGGTGGTGCTCAGCCAGTTGGGAAAATCGGGGCCCGGATCAGTATCAGCCACGACCAGGCGCACCCGTCCGTCCGGCTCGGCCACGGCGGTGCCGGCGTTGACGCTGATCCGGTGGTAGCGGTAATCCAGGGATTCCATCCAGTAGTTGGACAGCTGGAAATTCCAGGTGCGGCAGCGGCGCGGCGGCTGGAATTCGATCACCAGGACCTCCCCGGGGTCCAGCCGCCAATAGCTGTTGTGGTAATAGATGGACGGATCCCCGCCGGAGCGCAGGCACATCTGCTGGTCGTTGGGTGGCAGCTGGTTGATATGGGCACTGAACAGCTGCATCCACCGGTGGAACAGGTCCGCGGTACCCGTGACGAACGGCACCACCTGCTGCAGCTGCCCGGCGAACTGCTCCGGGTCCAGGCTGTCGCTGCGTTGGGGATTGAGACACTCGATCTTCAGCTCGGCGGGCCGCTCGGAATATCGGTCACGAAATGTCTGCCGGACCAGGATATTGTCACTCTCCGGCCGCATCGGCAGCCAGTTGCCGGTATGCTCACGAGCGCTGACGATCAGCTCGAAATCGCCCGTGGCCGCCACCTGCAGTTGCGCCAGCTCCACGTGCCCGGTGGGCGCCATGTCGCCACCCCCGGCAAACGAGCCTGCCTTGGTCTCGATGCTGAGGTAATCCACCGAACCGCGATTGCCCGTAATCCGGTAATCCCTGCGCCCATCGATGGCACAGTTCAGGTAGAAGTTATCGGGATTGTCATTGCCGATCTTGGCCGTCTCATGGGAGAGGGCGTAGAACTGGGGATGGTCCGGGTCGGCGAACTCGATGTTCTTCTCGAGGCTCAGCCGCAGCAGGCGTGTCAGATAGCGAAACCCCTCCGCCCGGGTCAGGTCATCGCCGGGCACGCCGGAAGCCAGCACCTGCTCACCTGCCGCTTTCAGAGCATCGCAGAAGTCATTCCAGAGCCTGCCATCGCGCAGGTTTTCCAGTTCGGATGAGGACATAGGGGCGTTCACGTCAGCTAGCACGCCAGTGTAGCAAAGGGCCGGCAGGACGGCACTGACCGCCAGTTCAGTGGACTGCACCGAGGGCGGTTACGGGGGAGTTTTCCCTAGAACAGGTAGAAATCGAGCAGGGAGAGCACTAACGCCACCCCGACCAGCGGCCAGAGCCATCGGCGCAACCGGGCCAGGCGCTGCGGGTCCGCCGGTTTGGCAAACCGCTCACCCAGCACCACCATCAGGGCCACACCGGCAAAGATCAGCAGCAGAAGAAAAAGGAGGTTATTCACGTCACCGGTGGGCCTTCAGCGGATCCGGTATTCATCGGGCACCTGGTCTATCCGATCCACGGTGCAGTCCAGGTCTTTCAGCAGGCCATCCTTCAGGCTGTAGACCCAGCCGTGGACGGAGAGTTCCTGACCCCGCTTCCAGGCACGCTGGGCAATCGTGGTGGAGCAGACGTTGGCCACCTGGGTGGTCACGTTGAGCTCGCAGAGCAGGTTCAGGTGCTCTTCCTTGTCCTGCAGCGCGTCGAATCGCTCCTGGTGGTTGTACTGAACGTCCTTGATATTGCGCAGCCAGTTGTCGATCAGCCCGTTGTCGCCGTGCTCATAGGCGGCACGGATACCGCCGCAGCCATAGTGCCCGACGACGATGACATGCTTGACCTTGAGAACATCCACGGCGAACTGCAGCACGCTGAGGCAGTTCAGGTCCGTGTGCACCACCACGTTGGCCACATTGCGGTGGACGAAGACTTCACCGGGCAACAGGCCCACGATCTGATTGGCGGGAACGCGGCTGTCGGAACAGCCGATCCACAGGTACTCGGGGCTCTGCTGTGCAGCGAGCTTTTCGAAAAAGTCAGGGTCACTGGTCTTGACCCGGTTGGCCCACGCGCGGTTTTTCTCGAAGAGATTGTCCAGCTTGGTCACCAGCTCACCTCAGGTCAACAACGTGCTCAGACGGGACAGGGCCACCTGGTTGCCGCCGCGGGACTGGGCGGTATTCAGCGCTTTCACCGCCACGGTCTCCATCTGCTTGGCGAGGTGGGGCATGTCCACCGCGGGATACTGCTGCGGTTCCCAGGTCACCAGGCCGACGCTGACCGTGACCTGCAGCACCGCACCGCGGCCATCATCCATCGCAAAATCGTCGATATCCCCGCGCATGCGCTCGGCGATGTCCTGCGCCAGCACCTCTCCGCTGCCGGGAATCAGCACCGCCAGGCGTGCACGGGACAGTCGCGCCATCATATCGGTGGCCCGCAGGTCGGAGGAGATACGTTCCGCCACTTTCTTGACCACAAAATGGCCGCGGCGCTCCCCGTACTGCTCGTGAAGATCATCGTATTCATCGATCTCCATCACCAGGACCGATACCGGTTTGTCCGCGCGCCGGGCCCGCGCGATCTCCCGGGAGATATCCTTCTCGAAGCCCCGCAGGTTACTGATCTGGGTCAGCGGGTCCAGCAGTGTCAGCTGGGAGACCTGCTGCCGGACGATGGCACTCTTGAAACAGACCGAGATGATTTCAGCCAGGTGCGCGATCAGGTCCTGCTCGGCCTCGCCCTCGGCAATAATCGCCTCGGCAAGGCCGACGTGCAGGCTGCCGATCATGCGACCTGCGTCCGTCAACGGCAGCAGCAGTGCATAGTCGATGCCCTGCTCGGACTTGAGGACTTCGAACATCCGTGAGTCGGTCGCCTCGATGAGTTCGACATCCGGCTCCAGGTCGTAGAGTTCCTGCATTTCGAAGGAGTCCGGGTGCAGCTGGAGGTGTTCCCCGTAGCGCTGACCGCCCGGGACCAGGCCCGCCAGCACACCCTCGGGATCGTAGAGCCAGAGTTCCGAACTGCGAAGGCCGAAGTGCCGTGGCATAGTGACCAGGAGGGTTTCCAGAACGGCCTCCAGATCGGGCGCATCGAGCAGCATATGCTCGAACTGCTGGGTCTGCAGATAGAGGTAGCGGTTGATCGTTGTCGTCTCGGTGAGCCTGCGCTCCCGCATCTCTTCACTGGACAGCACGGGCGGCGCACCCTCTATCTCCTCGTGGGCGTCCCCGAACTCGAAATCATCCGCCATTTTCTACATCCACGTCGCGCCGGGCTGTGTCACCGCCCGATCTGCTTTTATTGGAATCCCAGTGTAAGCGGCCTATAATCGCGTTGCAATCCTGGGGGTGGCCTGTCCTGAACATAGTCGGGCCTGAGATGCCGTGCGGCGAACCCTTTGAACCTGATCCGGTTAGAACCGGCGTAGGGATAGGCTATTCATTCCTGATCCACATTCGCTGGTCCGACCGGTTCTCTCGCTTTACCGACCGAGGAGAACCTGATGAAGCCCACTCCCGCGATGCTCGCGCTGACCCTCGCCATAGCGCCCGTCGCCCTGGGAGCGGACGCCGTGCTGGAGGAGGTCATTGTCACCGCCGGCTTTCGCGATACACCCCTGCTGGACCAGCCTTCGAGCACCACCGTGCTGACCGGCGAGGATATCCGGCAGCGATCGGCCCAGCACCTGGAAGACATCCTCAACGTGGCCCCCAATGTGAACTTTGCCAGCGGCGCCTCCCGGGCCCGCTTTTTCCAGATCCGTGGCATCGGTGAACGCAGCCAGTTCCAGGAACCCCTGAACCCTTCCATCGGCTTCATCGTCGATGGCATCGACTTCAGCGGCCTGGGTACCGCCGGCACCCTGTTCGACGCCAGGCAGGTGGAGATACTGCGGGGCCCCCAGGGCACCTACCACGGCGCCAATGCCCTGGCCGGCCTGATCAATATCCGTACCGGGGAACCCCAGGCCCAGCCCCTGCTGCGGGTAGAGGCCACCGCCGCCGACTACGGGACCTGGAGCGCAGGTATCGTCGGCAGCGGACCGCTGATCACCGACCAGCTGCTCTACCGGCTGGCCGTCAGCAGTCACCGCAGCGACGGTTACATCGAGAACGACTACCTCGACCGCGACGACACCAACGACCTGGACGAGACGACCGTCCGCGGCAAGCTGCGCTGGCTCGCCGGGGATACCGGCACCCTCGACCTCACCGCGCTGTACGTCGATGTCGACAACGGCTATGACGCGTTCTCTCTGGACAATACCCGGCACACTCTCTCGGACCAGCCGGGGAAGGACACCCTGGAATCAACGGCCCTGGGCATCGACTGGCACAGCGAACCCGGGGCGGTGCAGCTGGAAGCCGCACTGACCGCTGCCACCACCGACAGCGACTACGCCTACGACGAGGACTGGAGCTACGTCGGCATCGCCCCGGGCTGGTACTCCTCCCGGGACCAGTACCTGCGCGAACGGGACAGCTACAGCGCCCAGCTGCGCCTGCTCTCCAGGGAGGGGAGCCGCCTGTTCCGGAACAGTACCGACTGGGTTGCCGGGATCTACTACCTGGGTGAGCGCGAGGACCTGCAGCGCCGCTATACCTATCTGGACAGTGACTTTTTCAGCCGCTACGACACCGACACGCTGGCCCTCTTCGGCCAGCTGGACACCGACCTGGGCGACCGTCTGACCCTGATTACAGGACTCCGCCTGGAGCGGCGCAAGACCGATTACCGCGACAGCAACGACGTCGCCAGCGACCCGGAGAAAGACCTGTGGGGCGGGCGCCTGGTACTGGAATATACCTTCGACGACCGACGTATGGCCTATGCCGGCGTCTCCCGCGGCTACCGCGCCAACGGTGTCAACGCGCAGATCCTGGCCAGCCGGGAAACCACCGATGACCCCGATATTATCCAGCGCCTGGAGGCCCTGGAGGCGTTCGACGCCGAGTACCTGACCAACTACGAGCTGGGCTTCAAGGGGAGTTTCCTGCGGGAGACCCTGCGCGCCCGTGCAGCCCTGTTCTATATGGACCGGGACGACCAGCAGGTGAAGGGATCACTGGCGATCGACAGGGACGACGGCAGCACCAACTTCATCGATTACACCGACAATGCCGCCGAGGGCAACAACTACGGCCTGGAGCTGGAGATGGAGTGGCTGGCAGGGGACCACCTCACCCTCTACGGCAACCTGGGCCTGCTGGAAACCGAGTTCGACCGGTACGTCAACGCGGTGGGCGAGGACCTCTCCGGGCGGGACCAGGCTCACGCCCCGGCTTACCAGTACGCCGTCGGCGGTCGCTTCGATTTCGGGCAGGGTTTCTACCTGCGCCTGGACCTGGAAGGCAAGGACGAGTTCTATTTCTCCGACCGCCACGACGCGGTCGCGCCCTCTGCCGATCTGCTGCAGGCGCGACTGGGCTATGCCACCGAGCGCTGGTCGGTGGCGTTGTGGGGGCGCAATCTCACCGACGAGGACTACTATGTGCGCGGCTTCGGCGGCTTCGGCAACGATCCGCGCAAGGGGTATATCGTGGAACCGTACTACCAGTACGGGGAGCCCCGCCTTATTGGCCTGAGCGCCAGTTACAGCTTCTGACCGGGAGAACAACACCATGAAACTTACCGCAGAATTAAGCCTTTACCCCCTGCAGGACCATTACATTCCGCCCATCGAGGCCTTCATCGATGACATCCGCGAGCACGGCGGGCTGCAGGTGGTCACCAACGCCATGAGTACCCAGGTCTGCGGCGATTACGAGGCCGTGTTCGCGCTGGTCAGCGCGGCCCTGCAGGCGAGCTATGCACGCTATGGCAAGCAGGTGCTGGTGTGCAAGTTCCTGCCGTGGGAGCTGGATCTCAACCCGTGACCACTGCCGACCTGCTGCAGGCCCTTCAGGCCATGTCCCCCTGGGAACTCGCCGCGGTCCTGCTGGGCATTGCCTACCTCCTGCTGGCCATGCGCGAGCACCTGTGGTGCTGGTACGCCGCCTTCGCCAGCACCGCCATCTTCCTGTTCCTGTTCTGGGATGTGAACCTGCTGATGGAATCCGCCCTGCAGGTCTACTACCTGGGCATGGCCGTCTACGGCTGGTGGCAGTGGCAGCATGGCAGCCGCGACCACGGCGAGCTGATGATCTCCAGCTGGGGATGGCGTGCTCACCTGCTGGCCATCGGGGCGGTGGTGACGGTCTCCACCATCAGCGGTCTGGCGCTGCAGCGCTACAGCACGGCCGCCCTGCCCTTCCTGGACTCCTTCACGACCTGGGGCGCCGTGCTGACCACCTGGATGGTGGCGCGCAAGATCCTCGAAAACTGGCTCTACTGGCTGGTGATCGACAGCGTCTCCATCTACCTCTACCTGGACCGCGAGCTGTATCTGACGGCCCTGCTGTTCCTCGCCTACATCGTGATCGCCGTTTTCGGTTACCGCCAGTGGCTGCTGCACTACCGCTCCCTGTCCGCCTGAAACTGGACCAGACGCTGGCCCAGTGGCGCCACTGGCAGTGCGGGCGGCCTTTGGAGGGTCCGCCGCAGTTCGTCGCTCCACTGGCGGCGGGGCACAGCAACCACAGCGTGCTGGTCGGGGACTCCCGCCAGTTCGTGGTGCGCATCGATGGGGTCGACCCCGCCGCCCACGGCATCAACCGGCAGGCGGAGTGGCTGGCCCTGCAGGACGCCCACGCCGCCGGGTTGGCTCCGCGGCCCTGTTACTTCAACCCGGACCTGGCGACGCTGGTCTGCGAATACCTGCAGCCGGATGAGGAACAGCGCCAGGAGCCGGGCCAGGTCGCGGCCCTGCTGCGCGGGATTCACGGACTGCCGCTGCGCCACAGCCGGCTGGACCTGCGCCAGCGCATCCGTCGCTACGAACACCAGTTGGCGAGCCCCGGCGCGTCCCTGCCCCGCGCCCTCGCCGGAACCCGGGACCGCGTCCTCGAGCGGCTGTCGCGGGTTACGGCAAGGGATCATCCCCGCTCGATGTGCCACAACGACCTGCTGCGCGGCAACCG
>JAHEEV010000206.1 GCA_024640505.1 Halieaceae bacterium | reverse complement strand
TCCGGTGGATCATTGATGGAACTATGAGCGACTACAAAGAGACACTGAACCTGCCCAAGACGGCCTTCCCCATGAAGGCGAGCCTGGCACAGCGTGAGCCCCAGCGGCTCAAGCAGTGGGACGCTATGGGACTGTACGGGAAAATCCGCGAGGCGAGCGCCGGGCGGCCCAAGTTCATCCTGCACGATGGCCCGCCCTACGCCAACGGCGAACTGCACCTGGGACATGCCGTCAACAAGATCCTCAAGGACATTATCGTCAAGTCGCGCACCCTGGACGGCTATGACGCGCCCTATGTGCCCGGCTGGGACTGTCACGGGCTGCCCATCGAACTCAATGTCGAGAAGAAGGTCGGCAAGCCCGGCCACAAGGTCACGCCCGCCGCATTCCGGCAGAAGTGCCGCGAGTATGCCACCCGGCAGGTAGAGGGGCAGCGCGAGGAATTCATCCGCATGGGGGTCTTCGGCGACTGGTTCGACCCCTACCTGACCATGGACTTCAGAACGGAAGCCAATATCGTCCGCGCCCTGGCCAGCATTGTCGCCAATGGTCACCTGCTCAAGGGTTTCAAGCCGGTGCACTGGTGCACCGACTGCGGCTCTGCCCTGGCCGAGGCAGAAGTGGAGTACAAGGACAAGATTTCGCCGGCCATCGATGTGGCCTATGCCGCGCTGGAACCCGGCGCTTTCAATGTCGCCTTTGGCAGCGACTACAGTGGCGAGATCGCCGTCCCCATCTGGACGACCACGCCCTGGACTCTCCCGGCCAGCATGGCGGTGACCCTGCATCCGGAGCTGGAGTACCTGTTGATCGAAGGGGAGGGCAGGGCGCTCGTGGTGGCTGAAGAGCTGGCGCAGGGCTGCGTATCCCGCTACGGTCTCGATGAGGTTAAAGTGCTGGGGCGCTGCCGCGGCGCCGCCCTGGAAAACCTGTCATTGCAGCACTGCTTCCTGGACCGGCAGGTGCCGGTGATCCTGGGAGAACATGTCACCACCGAGGCGGGAACCGGCGCCGTGCACACGGCACCGGCCCATGGCCAGGAGGACTTCGAGGTGGGCCAGCAGTATGGCCTGGAGGTCTACAACCCGGTCGGCGGCAATGGCGTTTACCTGCCGGAAACGGAGTACTTCGCCGGCCAGCACGTGATGAAGGCCAACGAGGCCATCGTCGCGCTGCTGGCAGAACGGGGTGTGCTGCTGCACAGCGAGCCGTACGAACACTCCTATCCCCACTGTTGGCGTCACAAGACACCGATTATTTTCCGCGCGACGCCCCAGTGGTTCGTGAGCATGCACCAGAACCGGCTGCTGGAGAAGGCCCGGCAGGCGGTGGAGCAGGTGCAGTGGCTGCCGGAGTGGGGTCAGGCCCGTATCGAAGGCATGCTGGTCAATCGGCCGGACTGGTGTATCTCGCGCCAGCGCACCTGGGGTGTGCCTATCGCCCTGTTCATCCACCGCGAGAGCGGGGAACTGCACCCGGATACGGCGGACCTGATGGAACAGGTGGCCCTGCGCATGGAGGAGGGCGGCATCGACGCCTGGTATGACCTCGACGCCGCAGAGTTGCTGGGTGGCGACGCCGCCGAGTATGAAAAAGTCACGGACACCCTGGATGTGTGGTTCGATTCCGGCGTCACCCACGCCTGCGTTCTGCGTCGCCGCGAAGGCCTGCAAGCGCCGGCGGATATGTACCTGGAAGGCTCCGACCAGCACCGGGGCTGGTTCCAGTCCTCCCTGCTGACGGGGATCGCCATCGACGGCGCGGCACCTTACCGCAGCGTGCTGACCCACGGGTTTACCGTAGACAGCGACGGGCGCAAGATGTCCAAGTCCATCGGCAATATCATTGCCCCCAAGACGGTGATGAACGACCTGGGCGCCGATATCCTGCGCCTGTGGGTGGCGGCCACCGACTATCGCGGCGAGCTGGCCGTGAGTGACGAGATCTTCAGGCGCACGGCGGATTCCTACCGACGTATCCGCAATACTGCGCGGTTCCTGCTGTCCAACCTGAACGGTTTCGACCCCGCGACGGACGCCCTGGCCTTTGACGACATGCTGTCCCTGGACCGCTGGGCTGTGGATCGTGCTGCCCGGCTGCAGCAGGAGATCGCCGGCGCCTATGAGACCTACCAGTTTCACCAGATCTACCAGAAGCTGCACAACTTCTGCGCCAACGACCTGGGCGGCTTCTACCTGGATGTCATCAAGGATCGCCAGTACACCACGCGGAGCGACAGCGTCGCCCGCCGCTCGGCCCAGACTGCCATGTACCATATCGGCGAGGCCCTGGTGCGCTGGGTGGCTCCCATCCTCAGCTTCACTGCCGAGGAGATCTGGGAGAACCTGCCCGGTGTGCGCGGTGATTCGGTCTTCCTGGCACAGTGGTACGACGGCCTGCAGAACCTCAACGCCGGCGAGACCATGGGTCGCGACTACTGGCAGCAGGTCATGGCCGTTCGTGCCGCGGTCAACCGGGAGATGGAAGCGCGCCGCGCCGCGGGTGAGCTGCGCGGATCCCTGGATGCCGAGGTGGCCCTGTACTGCTCGAAGGAGCTGCGGGGGCAATTGCGGGCGCTGGGCGACGAGTTGCGGTTCGTGCTGATCACTTCGGAAGCAACCCTTAATGCGCTGGACGAGGCACCCGCGGATGCCGCGGTGACCGAACTGCCCGGCTTGAGCCTGCAGGTCAGCGTTTCCAGCCATGAGAAATGCGAGCGCTGCTGGCACCGGCGCCCGGAGGTGGGAGAGATCGCGGCCCATCCGACCCTGTGCGAGCGCTGTGTCGAGAATGTGGACGGTGACGGCGAGCGGCGACAGTTTGCCTAACGGGATGCTTGCGCTGCGCTGGTATGCCCTGGCGGTAGTGGTAGTGGTGCTGGACCAGTACACCAAGCACCTGGCCAGCACTGCCCTGGTGTATGGCCGGCCGGTGGAGGTCTTCCCCTGGTTCAACCTGACGCTGCACCACAATACGGGCGCCGCCTTCAGTTTCCTCAGCGATGCGGGGGGCTGGCAGCGATACTTTTTCAGCGGGATAGCCATCGTCATCAGCACTGTGCTCGGCGTCTGGCTCTACCGCATGCCCCGGGAGCAACGGATGCTGGCGTTCAGCCTGGGCCTGATACTCGGCGGCGCCATCGGCAACCTGTGGGACCGGCTGGCGCAGGGCTATGTGGTGGACTTCATCTCGGTGCACTACGGTGGTTATTACTTCCCCGCCTTCAACCTGGCGGACTCGGCCATCACCGTGGGCGCGGGCCTGATGCTGCTGGACAGCTTTCTCGCCGCGCGCCGTGACAGGGCAATGAACAGGACGAGTGAGACATGACAGCGATCGACGTGCCCGTCAGCGAGGGCACCCGTGTATTCCTGAACTTCTCCGTCAGCCTGGAGGACGGCTCCGAGGTGGACACGAACTTCGGTGGCGACCCGGTGGATTTCGTGGTGGGTGATGGCAGCCTGCTCCCGGGTTTCGAGCGCCGGCTGTTCGGCATGTCTGCCGGGGAACGGCAGATGTTCACCGTGCCGCCGGAGGATGCCTTCGGCCAGCCCAACGACAACAATCTTCAGTACCTGCCGCGGCAGCAGTTTGACGACGATACGGAGCTGGAGATCGGCCTGGTCTACTCCTTTGCCGACGCCGGTGGTGGCGAGCTTCCCGGCATGATCATCGCTTTTGACGAAGAGGAGGTCACCGTGGATTTCAATCACCCCCTGGCGGGGCGCACCATTCTGTTCGACGTGCTCATACACCGGGTCGAGGCGGCGGAGCTGCACTGATGGATATCCGACTGGCCAATCCCCGCGGTTTCTGCGCCGGTGTCGATCGCGCCATCGATATCGTAAACCGTGCCCTGGAGGTGTTCGGGGCGCCCATCTACGTGCGCCACGAGGTGGTGCACAACAAATTCGTGGTGGAGGACCTGCGCGAGCGGGGGGCCGTTTTCGTGGACGAACTCCATGAGGTGCCCGACGACTGCATCGTGATCTTCAGCGCCCATGGGGTCTCCCAGGCGGTGCGCCGGGAGGCGGACCAGCGCAGCCTCAAGGTCTTCGACGCCACCTGCCCGCTGGTGACCAAGGTCCATATGGAAGTCGCCCGCTACAGTGCCGAGGGTCGCGAGTGCATTCTCATCGGCCACGCCGGCCACCCGGAGGTGGAGGGCACTATGGGCCAGTACGACCACAGCGTCGGGGGGGAGATCTACCTGGTGGAGGACGAAGAACAGGCGGCATCGCTGGAGGTGAACGACCCCGACAACCTCTCCTACGTGACCCAGACCACCCTCTCCATGGATGACACGGCGCGCGTTATCGACGCCCTTCGAAAACGTTTCCCCAAAATCCAGGGGCCGCGCAA
>JAHEEV010000205.1 GCA_024640505.1 Halieaceae bacterium | reverse complement strand
CCGGACCGCGTTCTCGTCATCGACGGTGACACGCGCCTCGATGCTCGCAGCCTGCATCAGCAGGCGTCGGCGCTGGCCCAGGTGCTGGTGTCGCGCTTTCCCGTCGGCAGCGTGGTTTCCTTCATGCTGCCCAACTGGCACGAAGCCGCCGTTGTCTATATGGCGGCCACGCTGGCAGGCATGGTGGCACACCCGGTTCTGCCATCGCTGCGTGAGCATGACCTGGTTTTCATGCTGAAAGATGTCGACAGCCGTATCATTTTTATCCCCGGGCAGTTCCGTGGCAATGATTCCAGCGGGATGCTGGCGCAAGTCGTCGAGTTGCTCGACGCCCCGCCACAGGTCGTCGTGGTACGTGGCGACAGCGATCGGCATATCGCCTACGATTCGCTCTTTGACGGCGCTTCCTCCCGACCACTGCCCTCCCCTGACCCCGATGCCGTGCGCATGATCATGTACACCTCCGGCACCACAGGGAGCCCCAAGGGGGTGATGCACAGCCACAACTCGATTCACGCGCTCATCCAGCAGATCGGTCATCACTGGCTGGTGGAACCGGGGGATAAATTTCTGGTCGCCTCCCCCATCAGCCATATCGGCGGCTCCATCTATGCCTTCGAGTGCCCGCTGCTTCTGGGCACTACTGTGGTATTGATGGAACGTTGGGACGCCGGTGAGGGGGTCGCTCACCTGGAGGCGGAGCGCTGCACCCACTTCGCCGGGGCAACGCCTTTCCTGGTGCAACTGCTGGAGGCGGCCCGTCGGGCAGGAACGCATCTTCCCGGTCTCAAGCTCTTTGTGTGTGGGGGAGCCTCCGTTCCGCCCTCGCTCATCCGTGAAGCGGCTGACTATTTCGAACGCGCCGTGGTGACCCGGGTCTACGGCTCGACGGAAGTTCCCGTGACCACCGTGGGTGTCACTGACCCGACCGATATCGCGCATGCTGCAGAAACGGACGGAAAGATCGGTATTGCCGATGTCAGGTTGACAGAAACCGGTGAGGTCGTGGCGCGCGGCCCACAGATGCTGGTCGGCTATGTCCACCCCGAGGACGAGGCAACGGTATTCAACGATGAGGGTTACTACCGCACCGGTGACCAGGGGCGCTGGGTCGACGACGACTACCTGGTGATCAGCGGGCGCATCAAGGACATCATCATTCGCAATGGCGAGAACATCGCGCCCAAGGAGGTCGAAGACTTGCTGGTGGGGCATCCCGACATTGCGGAAGTGGCCATCGTCGGCTTACCCGATCCCAGGACCGGCGAACGGGCCTGTGCGGTGATCGTGCCCAGCGGCGCGGCAAGGCCCGATGTTGATAGCCTCCGCGCCTTTCTGGATGAAATGAAGGTCGCGAAATTCAAGATACCGGAACAGGTCGAGATCCGGGATACGCTGCCGAAAAACGATGCCGGCAAAGTGCTCAAACATCAGCTCCGCAGCACCCTGGCAGGCAGCGCTTCCTGACGGCGGTAGCATGCCCAATCAATGAGATCTCATACCATGATTTCCAGCCCCCCGTCATTGCAAGAACGGGCTCGCGACCTGGTCGCACAAATGACTCTGGAAGAAAAGGCGGGGCTCTGCTCGGGGGCCAATTTCTGGGAACTCAAGTCACTGGATCGCCTCGACCTGCCCTCCATCATGGTGACGGATGGCCCCCACGGGCTGCGTAAACAGCGCAGCGATTCCGATCACCTGGGCCTGAGCAACAGTGTGCCCGCTACCTGTTTCCCATCACTCACCGCGCTTTGCAGTTCCTGGGATACCGACCTGCTGGGGCGCGTTGGCGAGGCGCTGGGGAACGAGTGCATTGCAGAAGGCGTTGCCGTGCTGCTGGGTCCGGGTATCAACATGAAGCGCCATCCCCTGTGCGGGCGCAACTTCGAGTATTTTTCCGAGGACCCCCTGCTGGCCGGCACGCTGGCGGCGGCGATCATCAATGGCGTCCAGTCCCGGGGCGTCGGAACCTGTCTCAAGCACTTCGCCGCCTACAACCAGGAAACCAACCGGATGATCGTCGATGTCGTCGTCGACGAGCGCACGCTGCGGGAGATCTACCTGCGCGGCTTCGAACTGGCGATCGAACAGTCGAGTCCCTGGTCTGTCATGTCGTCCTATAACCGGATCAACGGCAGCTATGCCAGCGACAACGACTGGTTACTGGGGCAGGTGTTACGGGATGAGTGGGATTACCAGGGCATGGTCATGTCAGACTGGATGGGCACCAATGACCGGCTGAGGGGAATTACGGCCGGCCTGGACCTGGAAATGCCCGGTAGCGGCGGCCAGAACGACGCCAGGATCGTCGCGGCGGTCGGCGATGGAAGCCTCCCTGAACGCGACGTGGACCGGGTAGCGGGCCGTGTCGTGGAACTGATACTGAAGGCCCGGCAGCGCCCCGCCGCCAAAGCCCCCGCGGACCTGGACGCTCACCACCAGCTGGCGCGGGAAGCCGCCACGCGCTGCGCCGTGCTGCTGAAAAACGCGGAGAATACCCTGCCGTTGCAACCCGGGCAGCACATCGCGGTCATCGGCGCTTTCGCCAGGGAACCGCGGTTCCAGGGCAGCGGCAGTTCCCTGGTCAATCCCACCCGGGTCGATAACGCCTGGGACGCATTGCAGGGATGGGCCGCAGAACAGGCGGGCACGACCCTGAGCTATGCGGCCGGCTACGACCCTGTTCACAGCCCCGAGGATCCCGGCCTGATCGAACAAGCCAGCGCCGTGGCCGGCACGGCGGATGTAGCGGTGGTGTTCATCGGCCTCCCCGCCTCCTACGACATGGAAATCTCCGACCGCCATGATATGTCGCTGCCGGTCCAGCACAATCGCCTGGTCGACGCTGTGGCGGCTACCGGCACCCCCGTCGTGGTGGTACTGCACAATGGTGCACCGATCACCATGGACTGGATCGACCGCGTCGACAGTGCACTGGAAGCCTATCTCGCAGGTCAGGCGTCCGGCGGCGCTGTGGCAGACCTGCTGGTAGGGCGAGCCAACCCCTCGGGCAAGCTGGGAGAGACCTTCCCCCTGCAACTGGCAGACACGCTCTCCGATGGGAATTTTCCAGGGGCAACCCGCCGCCAGGTGCAATACCGGGAGGGACTGTATATCGGGTACCGCTATTTCAACACGGTGAACGGGGACGTGTTGTTCCCCTTCGGCCACGGTCTCAGCTATACCCAATTCAACTACTCGGGGGCGTCTCTGAGTTCGTCCACGCCCGGCGCGGATCCTCTGCGCGTGCGTATGACGGTTGCCAACACCGGGGCCTGCGCTGGCGAGGAGATCGTGCAGGTCTATGTGCGCACGTTGACCTCAGAGGCACACCGCCCCGCCCAGCAGTTGGCGGGCTTCGATAAGGTTGCGCTCGCCGCCGGCGAGAGCGCCGAACTGGAAATCACCCTGGACGCCCGTGCGTTCGCCTGGTTCGACACCCGTCGGGGGGATTGGCAGCCCAACGGCGGCGACTACCTGGTGGAAATCGGCAGCTCCAGTCGATCCATTCACGCTCAATTGCCCGTTTCGGTAAGCGGCACGGGGGACTCGGCCAGCGATACGTCAGTAGACCACTTCTTCAGGGCGCTATCGGCCCGTCAGCAGGCTATTCCCGACGACGTATTCGCACAGATGCTCGGCCGGGACATCCCGGCGCCGGAACCCTCCCGGCCCTTTACCGCCAATTCGACCCTGACGGAACTGGAGCAGACCTGGCTGGGTCGCAAGGTGGCGGCAGCCTTTTTGAAAAAGATGCTGGCATCGGCCAACGTCGATCCCGAAGATACCGCCCTGCTGGAGATCATCGACGAGGCCATGAAAAATACACCCCTGCGGGCAATGGCCCTGGCCAGCGGCGGTGAATTCAGCTTCAAGACGCTGGCCATCATGATTCACATGCTGAACCTGCGCCCGCTGCCCGCCCTTAAAGCCCTGCTGGAGCGGGATCAGGGTATCAGGCAGGTCTAGATACCGTAGCGCCGCCGGATACTGTCGAAGCGCGCATGCATCTGCGCGACCCTTTCCTGTGATGTGGTTCGCGCACTGTCGGCCGGCAGTGCCGCGGCGAGCTCCGCGCGCTTGACGAGCCGGGTTTCAAACGCGGTACCCCTGTCGCTCATCAGGTTGCGGTAGGTCAGGTTACCCGCCGTAAATCCCTGGGTATCCAGCCAGTTGTGATAGCCGGGGTCCTCATGGGCGAGCACAAGGCGGACCTTGCCATCGCCGTCGACCCGGGAGCGCGCCGGCGTATAACTGACCGGCCGGTACAGGTAGTCCATGCTGTTCATGAAAGCACCGCCCAACGACACCATCCAGAATCCATCGTGGGCATCGAACTCCACCACCAGGGCTTCGTCAGTTGCCAGCGCCCAGCACATATGCGCAGCGA
>JAHEEV010000078.1 GCA_024640505.1 Halieaceae bacterium | reverse complement strand
TCGCGCGAGGCGTCGACTGTGACCGGCCGGAGACGATCGGAGAGGGGCTGGAAGAGTGCTGCTCGGCGGACCATCAACCCGTCGTCCAGGAGAGGGCCTGGTCTTCACCGATCTGGTATGTACCCCCCGACTAACCGTTAAAACCCCGGTTCATAGGCGGCTGCATTCACTGGGCATCCAGCCCCAGCACTTCCCTGGCGAATGCCAGTGCCGCACCTGAATCGACACGGGAACTGTACGCTTCCAGGAATAATTTGCCCACGACCTTGCCACGCGGATCGATGACGATCATTCCGGGATGGGGAATACCGTACTGGAGATCACCTGGCGCATAATCTTCGTTAAGTATGCCCAGGGTTTTGAAGGTCAGGGCGTCGATGTCAGACAGGATGGGAATCGTGATACCGTGCCTTTCGATGAACACCTGCTGCAGGCGCGGTTCGTCATAGGTGATGCCCACCAGCCCGATGCCCGCCGCGTCGAATGCGGACTTGTACGCCTGCAGCTGGATCATCTGGCGCATGCAGTAGGGGCACCAGTCCAGGGAGCGGCTGGCAACGAATACTGTACCGTTGTCACCGGCAAAGTCGTTGAGCAGTTGAATGCGTCGTCCCTGGTACAGCGCGTTGACGCCGGGAAAGTCTGAACCGAGCTCCGGGCCCGGATCGAAGGTGTCGGTATCGGCCGGCGCGAACATGTCGGCGGTGAGCCGGTCGTAGGCGGCCTGCTTGATCGGATCCCGGAAGAGATACAGCAGGGCGCCGGCACCAAACAGCATGGCTGCGATGATAATCAGTATCCTTTTCATAGTGCCTTTCCCGCCTTGAATTGAATCCAGTTGCGCTGGTGATGCGTGCGGCGCGCCGGGGCGCCCGTCACTCAGGGTATAGTAACGGTTGTCCCGGTCCCTGACTAACGCGTATCCTTGAGCGATGGGGAATCGGGAAACGTCCAATGCTTGACCAGCTGCTTATCGCCGCTCTGTTTCTGTCGCTGCTGGTCAACCTTATTTTTTTCGACTGGTCGGCGGTGTGGGTCTTTACCTGCACCATGTTGGCCGCCTACTTCCTCGGACTGGTGGACTCGGCAGAATTGCTTGCCAAGGCCACCAATTCAGGTCTGGTCACGTTGATTGTGCTGTTGCTGGTCTCTACCGGCCTGGAGAAGTTGTCCTGGCTCACCCGCCTGTCCGGGCAGTTGATCACCCCCAGTTACGTCGGCAGTCTCGTGCGTCTGGGCTCGGTGACCGCATTCTTCTCGGCATTCGTAAACAATACGGCGATCGTGGCCACACTGGCGAACACCGTTCGCGGCAACCGCCATCATCCCGCCTCCAAGCTGCTCATACCATTGTCATACGCCGCTATCCTCGGTGGCACCATGACACTGATCGGCACCTCCACCAACCTGATCGTCAGCAGCTTTCTTGAAGATGCCACTGGCCAGGGCCTGGCGTTCTTCGATTTTCTGGTGGTGGGCCTCAGTGTCACCGTACTGGGGCTGGTCGTCATTGTCCTGTTTTCCCGACTGCTGCCGGCAGGTACCTCCGAGTCGATCGACATCAACGAGTACCTGATCGAGGCGGAGGTCAGCGCGGATTCCAGTCTCGTGGGAAAAAGTATTCTCGAGAACCGCCTGCGTGACCTGGAAGACCTGTTTCTGGTAGAGATCGTACGCGGCAACTACCTGCTCTCGCCGGTGGCTCCCCAGGAATACATCGAGGCCGGCGACAAGCTGATATTCTCGGGGGATATCAAACAGGTGGGAGCGCTGGAATCCATTGACGGCCTGCGGCTGTTTGCCGTGGAGGAAGGGCTGCTGCAGGAAAACATGATAGAAGTCATTGTCATGCCCAACGCCACTATCGAGGGCAAGACGGTCAAGGACTCCGGCTTTCGCTCCCTGTTCGATGCCGCGGTGGTGGGTATGCGCCGTGGTGGCAAGCGACTGTCCGGCAAGCTGGGCAACATCACGATCCAGGCCGGCGACAATATGATGCTGGCCGTAGGGCCTGACTTCAACGAACGTAAAAACCTGGACAAGAACTTTGTCGTGATCGACGATTCCGTGGGCGGTATCAAGGTCACACCCTTCCAGAATTTTTTCGTGACCCTGGCCCTGGTGGTGGTTGTCGCGCTTGCCACCCTGGATATCGTCCCGCTGCTCAAGGGGATGGCCTTCCTGCTGGCCTGCATGCTGGTGCTGGGCGTGGTTCGGGGATCGGAACTGCGACGGCGCTTTCCCTTCGAATTGTGGTTGATCATCACGTCGGCCCTGACCTTATCGCAGGCGCTTACCAATTCCGGCCTGGTTACCCTGCTGGCAGATACCCTGCACCACAACCTGGCTTCACTGGGCCCCTATGCGGCACTGACTGGTATCTACCTGGGGACCCTGCTGTTGACCGAACTCATGACCAATAATGCCGCGGCTGCGCTCAGTTTCCCTATAGCCTTCGGGCTGGCCGAAAGCTATGGCTTGAGCCATATGCCTTTTGTGATGGCTGTGGCCTACGGCGCCAGCGCAAGTTTTCTCACACCCTACGGCTACACGACCAACCTGATGGTGCAGAACCTGGGGGGATACCAGCTGCGCGATTACCTGCGATCCGGGTTTCCACTGTCCGTGACCTATTCGGTGCTGGTGATACTCCTGTTGCCGCGGATTTTTCCCTTCTGAACGAACTGCCCGGCCGCTGTTCAATTGGTCTGCTTTCGCTATACTCTCAGGCGTTACGAGTTGCGACGATAATAACCAGGGAACGCCATCATGATTTCTCTACCTGCAATGATTGAACGGGCTGCAAGGCTCAATCCACACGGCGTTGCGACCTGGTATGCCGGGCGCGAGCAGAACTGGTCCGACCTTATCCAGCGTGTGGCCTCCCTGGCCGGAGGGCTCACCAGTCTCGGGTTGGCGGAGGGCGACAGGGTGGCGATCCTGAGCCTCAACAGTGACCGCTACTACGAATCCATCTTCGCCGTTCCCTGGGCTGGCTATTGCGTGGTACCGCTCAATACCCGCTGGGCCCTGCTGGAAAACGACTACGCGCTACGCGACTCTGGCACCCGGGTCCTGTTCTTCGACGATGCATTCACCGAGCAGGCAAAGCAGCTGCTGTCCGATATCGACGCCCTGGGCATCGCAGTATACATGGGGGAGGGGCAATGTCCGGACTGGGCGCGGTCCTACGAGGACCTCATCGCCCACCATGAGCCGGTCCCGGCCTCGACTCGCTCGGGCAGCGATATGGCGGGCATATTCTATACCGGAGGAACCACCGGCTTTCCCAAAGGCGTGATGCAGTCACACCGCGCTATCTGGGCGAGTGCGGTTGGCGCAATGCCGGACTTCGGCATGAATCGGGACAGCAGCTACCTGCACGTGGCGCCCATGTTCCACATGGCGGATTTCGCCGGGGGAATGAGTGCGACACTCTGTGCCGGGAGAAATGTCGTCTTGCAATCCTTCGAAGCGGGCCAGGTGCTGCAGACTATCGGCGAGCAGGACGTCACCCATGTCTTGCTGGTGCCGGCCATGATCAAGATGGTGTTGAACCATCCGCAGGCAACCCAGGCAGACGTATCCAGCCTGGAGCGGATTATGTACGGTGCCTCGCCCATGCCCGCGGCCACGTTGGAGCAGTGCATGTCCGTCTGGCCCGGGGTCGGTCTGGTGCAGGCCTACGGGCAGACGGAACTGGCCCCGGTGGCCACGACATTGTCTGCAGCGGATCATTCCGAGGGCGGGGAGCGACTGAAATCTGCCGGACGCCCGACAGCGGTCAGCGATATCCGCATTGTAGACGAGGAAGGCAACGACTGCCCGACAGGCACCTCGGGGGAGGTGGTGGTGCGCGGTCCCCATGCCATGCTCGGTTACTGGAACAAACCGGAGGAGACTGCCAAGGCACTGCAGGATGGCTGGGTCTTTACCGGCGATGCCGCCTACTTCAGCGAGGAGGGCTATCTCTTTATCGTCGACCGGGTCAAGGACATGGTCGTGACTGGCGGAGAGAACGTGTTCACTACGGAAGTGGAGAACGCGGTGATCAGTCACGAGGCGGTGCAGGACGTGGCGGTCATCGGCATTCCCCACCCGGAGTGGGGCGAAGCGGTGCATGCCATCGTGATACTGCACCCCGGCAAATCCGTCACTGAGGAAGCGTTGCTGGCCCACTGCCGTGAACGTATTGCCGGTTACAAGCTGCCCAAGGGTTTTACTTTCCGGGAAGAACCCCTGCCCCTGTCCGGCGCGGGCAAAGTGCTCAAGACCGAACTGCGCAAGCCATTCTGGGAAGGGCAAGAGCGGCAGGTGAGCTGAGACCATTTACTCCGACGGGAAATCCATTCGATGATGTACGACGACCTGTCCCTGGACAATTTCATGTCCGGACTGAAAAAGCGCACCCCTGACGAGCGGGAGTTCCACCAGGCGGTGCAGGAAGTAGCCCAGTCAGTCATCCCCTTTATCCTGGATAACCCGCAATACCGGGATGCCGGGATTTTCGAGCGTATGACCGAGCCGGACCGGACCATCATCTTCCGGGTCGTGTGGGAGGACGACGCCGGTAATATCCGCGTGAACCGCGGCTACCGGGTACAGTTCAACAATTCTATCGGCCCCTACAAGGGCGGCCTGCGTTTTCACCCGTCGGTCAATCTCAGCATCCTGAAATTTCTCGGTTTCGAGCAGACCTTCAAGAACAGCCTGACGACACTACCCATGGGTGCCGGCAAGGGCGGCGCCGATTTCAACCCCAAGGGCAAGTCCGAGCGGGAAATCATGCGCTTCTGCCAGTCCTACATGACCGCGCTGTATCAACACATAGGTCCCCACACCGACATACCGGCAGGCGATATTGGCGTGGGCGGCAGGGAGATCAGTTACCTGTTCGGGCAGTACAAGCGGCTGACGGGTCGTTTCGATGGTGTGCTGACCGGCAAGGCACTGGAGTTTGGGGGCAGCCTCATTCGCAAGGAGGCCACGGGGTACGGCGCTGCCTATTTTATGCAGGAGATGCTGGCACATCACAATGAAGGTATTGAAGGCAAGACCTGTGTCATTTCAGGTTCAGGTAATGTAGCGCTGTACTGTGCAGAAAAGATTATCCATCTTGGGGGCAAGGTTGTGGCGTTGTCCGATTCCCGGGGCTTCGTCCATGACCCCGAAGGCATCGACCCGGATAAGCTGGCCTGGCTGGTTGATCTCAAGACCCGACGTCGGGGTCGTCTGTCGGAATACGCGGAGAATTTTGGCCTGGAGTTTCATGCCGACAAGAAGCCCTGGCTGGTTCCCTGCGACCTGGCATTTCCATGCGCCACGCAGAATGAACTGGGTGCGGGCGACGCCAATGCGCTGGCACAGAATGGTTGCATCGCCGTGGCGGAGGGCGCCAACATGCCCACCACACTCGAAGCGCTTCGTGTCTTTCGCGACGCCAAGGTCCTGTTCGGGCCGGGCAAGGCCGCCAATGCCGGTGGCGTCGCGGTTTCCGGTCTGGAGATGACTCAGAACAGTATGCGCCTGGCCTGGACGGCAGAGGAACTGGAGGATCGGCTACAGGCCATTATGAAAAAAATCCACCGCCAGTGTGTGCGCTATGGGGAAGACCCGAGCGGCTATATGAATTATGTGAAGGGCGCCAATATCGCAGGCTTCATCAAGGTGGCTGACGCCATGCTGGCTTATGGCGTCGCCTGATTGATCCCGTTACACCTGCTGGCGGTTTTACAGCTTTGCAATGATATCCTCGGCCAGCCTGCCGATTCCGGTGACCGGATCCTTGCCCAGCGCGAACAGCGGCACGATGATGCGTGACACCCCGATATCTGCGAAAGCCTGCACCGCTTCCATACCCCCCTGGTTGTCCCACATGGAGGTGATCTCCACGCTATCGTAGTCGCGCCCGGCCGCATCACAGGCTGCCCTGAGCGGTTCCAGCATGGGTGCGAGGGTGGCCGCATCATTGGTCGGGGCGAACCAGCCGTCGCCGTATTTGGCAATACGCTCGAAGGCCTTGCCCTTGGAGCCTCCCACGATGATGGGTACGCCACCCTCCTGCTTCGGCAGCGGGTAGCTCTGGAACCCGGACCAGTTGAGAAAATCACTCTGGTGCTCCACCACCTCGCCCGACCAGACCTTGCGCATGGCCACCACGTAGTCGTCGTAGCGTGCGCCGCGGCGCTCGAAGGGTACGCCCATGGCCTCGAACTCCTCCTTCAGCCAGCCGATACCGGCCCCCAGCATGAGGCGCCCGTTGGACAGGACATCCAGGCTTGCAGCCTGTTTGGCGAGCAATAGCGGATTTGCCTGGGAGAGGATATTGACGCCGGTACCAAGGCGGATGTTCTTGGTATGGGCAGCCACGGCAGTAAGAGCGATCAGGGGATCCAGAAAGGGATTGTCGGAGCCGCCCCCCATCTTGCCATCCTTGCTATAGGGATACTTCGACTCGTACTCCACCGGTACCATCACGTGTTCAAAGGTCCAGACGGATTCAAAAGCCAGGGACTCCGCATACTGGGCCAGGCCCACGATCTGTTCCATGGATTCCATGCGGATATTGATGGGTATCAGGCCTACCTTCATTGGGTCTTCCTTCTTTGTGGCATAAGAGCGTCCCGGGCGAGCTCCAGGGATCAATCATGATGCACCCAGGGCAGGCTAAAATAAAGCCTGTCGTCGGCAATTTGAAAAGTTGTACCGACCGCAGCGCCGTGGGACCCGGGTGTTGCCTCCTCACGCACTATCAACCACCATGGAGAACCCAGGCAACGCGGTGAATGGTACCCATGTCCGATAAACAACCAGGCAGCGGCTCTTTGCTGGAAGCAATAAACCGTGATGCGGGCGAGCTGATTCATCATCTGCGTTGCAGCGACGCACCCGACGAGGTGCTGGCTGAGGCAACCGGCCATATTCGACAGGCCCTGGAGTCTCTCGCCCCCTACATGAAACAGGGCGAGGGTTGGTCCACGGTTTCACTCGCCAGCGACACACCCGGGTTCGGCTGGGACGAGGGCGATCTTACTGCCGTTATGCCCTATAGCCCGATCTCGGGGCGGCGCAACCCCATCGCCCCGCCCGTAAGGCTGTGGAAAGACGGCAACGAAGTGCGGGGCGAGGCGACCTTTTCCCCGACCTATGCCGGGCCTCCCAACAGCGTTCATGGGGGAATCATAGCCGCGGTCTTCGATGAGCTCCTGTCCATGGCCAACGTGATTACCGGCGCTGCCGGCTTTACCGGCACGCTTACCATCCGTTATCACCGGAAGACGCCGTTGAATACACCCATCGAGCTGTGGGCCGTTAATGTGCGCTCCGAGGGGCGCAAACAGGTAAGTCAGGCGGAAATGCGGGTGGACGGAGAGGTGACTGCCTCTGCGGAGGGCCTGTTTATCGGGGGCGGGAAAATTCCCGGTACGCCCGGATCTTCCGGTCCGGCGGATTCATGACCTGCGCAGGGCGAAGGCGGCGAGTATCGCTGTAGTGAACTCGTAGGCCATGGCACCCCAGGTGTATCCGCCTACGGACTCGACGCCGGTGAAGGTGGAGTAGAGGCGGCCGATAGCCAACAGGCCGATACACAGTACCAGCAGCACAAGGGCGGGACGGTAATAGGCCGCCTGCAACGCGCCGAGCAGGCAGAACAGCCCGAAGCCGGTTTGCAGGCCTCCATACATGGCCCCCATCTCCGAATAAGCGTCACCGTTCGTGATTGCCAACCCCGCATATCCGGCGGCAAGACCCGGGTCGAGGAGGCAGGCCACGCCGTAGCCGATGAATGCAATCGCCGATACCCACAGTATGATTTTTCCCAGCACAAACCACCCCTTTCTCTATCGTCGCCACAGGATCGTCCGTGTAGTATAGCGTGCCACGCGCGAACAGTCGGGGTCCGGGATGAACGACAGAGCCTATTTTTCCTTCACCGAGCAGGTCTTGCACTATTTCGACCGGCCACATGAGAGCCCGGCAACCACCCCCGTCGACAGCCCTGCCGCCTGGCATGGTTCACAGATGCCCTCCCTGGAAGAGATGGCCTTCCGGCTATCGGATCAGCATCGGGATGAACTGCGGACGGCGGTGGCCTCCGCAGCCTCCCTGGGTCGCCCGACGAGGGATTTGACGGCCGCGGATTTCCCGCTGCCATCGCTGGCGCCCCGGATCCGTGCCTGGCGCGATACACTGGCGGATGGCCCGGGTTTTCAGGTGGTACGCGGCGTCCCCGTTGATTGCTGGTCGCAGGAAGAGGCGGAACGGTTCTTCTGGTGTTTCGGTCTGCACCTGGGACAACCGGGTGAACAGAATCCGGAAGGGCACCTGCTGGGGCATGTGCTGGATACAGGCGCGAGCCGCGAAGACCCGATGGCGCGCCTGTACAAAACCTCGGCCAACATCGCCTATCACTGTGACGCCGCCGATGTGGTGGGATTACTGTGCCTGAACAAGGCAATATCGGGCGGCCACAGCCGGATCGTGAGTTCCGTGGCGGTGTTCAACGAGTTGCTGGTCCGCCGTCCGGAACTGGCCGCCCGGTTGTTCGAGCCGATGCGCCTGGACATTCGCGACAGGGAAGTGGATGCGGCGGGCAGCAGCCTGCCCGTCCAGCCCTGCTGCTATGCGGATGGCAGGTTGCGTACTTTTTATCACGCGGATTACTTTCGTTCCGTGATCCGCCACTCCGATGTGCCCCCGCTGACCGAGCTGGAACAGGATCTGCTCGATACCTACGAAGCCATCGCCTCGGAGCCCGGTATTTACCTGGAGATGGACCTGCAACCCGGTGATATCCAGTTGTTGTCGAATCACACCAACCTGCACGCGCGCACCGAGTACGAGGATGACGAGGACCCCGAACGGCGCAGGCACCTCCTGCGATTGTGGCTGTCACTGTGATTGCCATGCCTGGGCCCGCTTGACACTGGTCCTGGCTCTATCTAAAATGCGCCACTTCAGTGATCGAGCTGAATTAAAAAAATCCAGTTTGATCAACGAGTTACAACGAAGTTTTGGGGCTATAGCTCAGCTGGGAGAGCGCAACACTGGCAGTGTTGAGGTCTGCGGTTCGATCCCGCATAGCTCCACCAAATAAATCAAGGACTTACGAGAAATCGAAGTCCTTTTTTTATGCCCAGCTGGGTTGTCAGGTGGCGCATACATCTTGAACCCATAATTGAATTCTCAACAGCGCATTGGCCGGGATTAGATCAGGCACACCTTTCTCCCCGTACGCTAAATGTGGCGCTACGAGAACCTCTCGATAGCCATTCTTACGCATTCCATAAAGTGATTTCTCCACCCCGGCAATAGCGCGTCGCTTTCCCAGTTCCGTCACGTGATCGATCAATCTGATCCCACCGACAGTACGTGTGCTGAGATGATCTCGCACTCTCGATATCATCTCGGCGTCTCGAGTCACTTCGTTGCCCTGGCGCAGAAAGAATCGCGCGTTGTAGGTAACCCTGGAGCCCTTCCCGGCTGGAGGTCCTTCCCCGACAACTTCGTCGAGCAGCTCGATGCCCTTCGTCAATCTCCCCGCCACCTAGCGCTCAGAGTCGGTGTGCACTTCACGCACGTCGCAGTTGCCTTCGTTTGCCAGGTGCCATTCACGAAGAAAGAAATTAGTCGTAATACTTAACATAAGTAACTTTTGATACCGTATAGCCTATATAAATCCACAAAACAGTATGGCTAATCACCGCCGGCAAAAGCCAGGCTGATCCATTCATGCCTAATGCGATTGTCAGTCCCAACGCAATTGTTACCAGAAAAATTATGGGGAGCTGTCGCTTCCTGGTTTTCGCGTCAGATGCGTATCTTGCATTACAGTCCGGACATACGCGGTATGGTTTTAGACTGTAATAGGACAGCAAACTCCTGGATCGCATATCGCTACCGCACACCGGGCAGTTCATTTGTGGTGGCATCGTCTTACCTGGAGCACCCAACAGCCAAATATATAGAATCAGTACGTTGAAAAACCGGATTCCGAGCTTTGAAAAGCGTCGGCTTTTGAAGTCGAAAGCAGGCCTTCAAGGCATTCTAGACCATATGTCGCAAGATAGGCGAAGGGGCTATAACGATTGCACAAATGGCTTGGCGCTTTGTTCGCCACGTCCAAATTAATGCAACTGTTGGGTGTTCTTGCTCATTCTAAAAACACACCATTCCGGCCCACAAAGTCAACCCGCAGTTGCGAGGCCCCTCAGTATATCCCCGGAATCAACCGATAACGCACTCGCCGCGCATATTCCCGATATCCCGGCAATTCTTCCTGAAGAGTCTGGTCTTCCAGTGCGGTTCTGATCACCGCTATGATCAGCGCCACAGCCGCTGGAATAAGTGTCCACAGCGAGCCGAAGGCAAGAACAATTCCCAGCAGTGGAGGAATATTTCCGGCATAACCCGGGTGCCGGACAATCCGGTACGGGCCACTGTCACACACCACATGACCTCGATTTACCTGAATGCACACCACGCTGTAAAAAAAGCGGTTCTCGGCCAAGGCCCACGCAGCGAAAGCGTACCCGAGCGTGATCAAGATTAAGCCAATTACGGTGAGCCATAGCGGAATTACGGGGGACCAGCCATAACGGTGATCCAGCCCTGCTACTATGACCATTGGAAACCCTAAACTCAGCGCCATCAGTGGAGCAAGCACTTTGTCCCAGGCTTTTGCGCTTTTGACATTCTCGATGCTTTGTCGTTCGGCCAACAACCCGGGATGCCGCTGCTCCGCCCAAATTCGCCCTCCTATGCCGACGCCAAAGATGAGCAGGGAATACAGCCACGCCTGCCACCAACCGAAATCCCCACCGCATACCAATAAAACCAGTGGGATTGAGAGATACACCACAATTAATCCTATCCACTGGCGAAGTAGCACTGTTTGAACTGACTTTTTACTAACCGTCTTTGATGACATGCTATTCCCCAGATTTACGCGGCATTTATTGATGGCCCAACAGTTTGTTTATCCTGACTCATTCACATTAACGATTATTATGGGGCGACATCGATAAAATCTGATCGGGAGCTCCTGCAGACCAAAATCGCAAAAATGCATCATTATTAAGTTTTCGACTAGCGAGGAAACTCAATTTACGAGCAGCGTAGACCAAATGACCCGGGTCAGGCGACGGCGGCCCCTTCCAGTTTTCCAAGAGGGGCGTCGTAATGATGGCTTTCTATGAAATAGCCATTAACGGCCTTATTCTACTGATGGCCCTTGCCACCTCGAAGCCGCCTCAAGATTGCCAGCTGTCGGCGTTAAAAATGGACCATATCTGGTTGAAGGGTGTAGTTGGATTCTCTACGTCATTTAGTTTGCGATCGAAAAGCGTTCGGATTTCGGGCATGAAACCTGATTTCCCGCCCTCTTCATCCCACCATTCGCGGAGTCCTTTGCTGGCAACCATACTGATAGCAAAGCCTTCCCAAAGTTTATATCGTGTTTCATCAAGAGAGCCGATGTGGTGCATGTCATAAACAATCTGAAAGTGATTCAGATACTGAATAACCCATATGATTGCCCGTGATCGATCTTCAGGGTTCGCAGCACGGCCCTTTTCAGCGGTCAATGCGTAACTTCTAACCATTGCAGGATCATTCATTTGTGAAACGACTTCGTTCTGACCCCTCTGAATGGATACGGTCTCTTCGCGTTTCTGCTGCGCTGTATTCTGACGAATTTGTACCGCCAGATATCCGAGAGTAACGACCACAGCTAACGCGCCGAGAACCTCACCTGTCGCACCGATCGCATCCCAATTCATATTATTCTCTCATCTATTGTTAGATCACCAATGTTAGGGATTTGTTTACCCCTGATTCCAGTAGTGGATAGAAAACTTGCCTGACCAATCAAGGCGTAAAACATAACCAAAAGGCTGATGTGCGGTGATCAGAACTTCACCATGGTGTAGGCGCCTTCATGCGGGCCATCATTGGGAAGCAATGTTCCTGCGACCCCCGACACAATGCTCTTTTCCAGGTTAATTCGGCCAGACATCAACCAGACAGCTCTGGCATCAGGAGAACTAAAGCTTCCACCATAGCGAAAACCTCCTTGTATCTTGCAGTGGTCTTTCACCGCGATGTCGGCTCCATATGTTTCAAAATAAGCCTGGAATACGAGATCGGATTCAATTGTCTTCTTTTTTGGCGAAGGATAGGGGACGATAAACGGGATGTCCCCGACAAAATCAACGTTCTGCTCCTGGCAGTTACCCTTGGTTATTATTCCTTCCTCATCGAGACGGAAACTGCAAGACACGTTATTGACACTGAACTCCCACCACCCGGCGAGGTCAGCTTGAGTACATTCGGCACTGGCATTGGCAGCACCACTCATGAACAGGATTAGAATGATGAGTTTTCGCATCGCTTTTTTCCTTCTTGCAGGATTGAATGTTCAGTATCGCGAAATGGGCCATCCAGTGTATTGATCTACCTCATTGACTTGTCGCCTAGGTGTTAATCCCCTGATCCAGCGGCACGATGGTGATGTCATCCGATCCCAGGTCATAGTCAGTCAGACCGCCCAGTATCAAACCCCTCAGCAACGCTACCGCAATGCCGAGCCAGAAATACTCTCCACTGACTTTCGACAGACGTTCTCCTATGACTTTTTTCTGCTCTTTTCGCTCATAGGCCAAGCGTAGCCTATCCAGAGTCTAGCAGGGCGGCCATGCGCCGGCCCTCACCAGGAAAAGGACAGATTAACGGAGGGGCGGGGGATTATGTAGTTTGGGCCTTAAATTCCATTGTGGAAACCATGCCTATGTTGTGTACTATCTCCGTGTCGTGGCGTCATTGTTCAGAGTCTCGATAGCACTGGCAGTTTTGAGGTCAGCGGTTCGATCGCGCTTATCTTCTCGTTACAAATGAAGGACTTAACAGAATTCGAAGTGCTTTTTTTTACGTTCGATTTGGCTGTTAGGTGACTTTCTGGGTGACTGTCTTCTGATGAGTGCGCCGGCTGCATGATGAGTATCAACGTCTGCTTCCACTTCAAAGCCGTAGTCGCCCACTCACTAATTTACATTCCACCTGCTATTGCATAGCGGCCAGAGGAGCAGTGAAGTCTTTGAAGATAGTTGAATTCGCTCAGGATAGTGTGACGCCCAAGAAAGCGGATAAAACGCAGCCCAACAATTGCTGTTGGGCTGCGAATCCACTCAGTCGTCAATCGCTTCTAAAAGACGGATAATACCCACACCCTCGGTTTCAAAACGCGGGTCACCAGCAAAATTGATAATGGTATTGATGGTCACGGTTCCGCCGCTGCCATCTGACAGAAGGGGGCCGCAATCCACTACAGATTCGCACTTAGGCAAGGAAGGCAGAATTGTGGCGCTGAAGTTGATCAGCGAAACACCAGGTGCTGGATAATATATACCGGGCTGCTGCGGAGCCATTACCTGTCCGCCACCGGGTAACTGCCCAAAGAATGGCGAGAGGCCACCGCCCTCTGCAACAAAAGTCGTGCCATCATTCAAAACGGCGTAATAAAAGGCTGGTATGAAGTTGGAATCAGGCGTCAAATTGGTCAAATCCTGGCACACGAGCATTTCCCCGATTTTCTTGATTGGCTTTTTCAACATGCCGTTGGTTTTCTTGGAGTGGACCGATTGGAGCATCACTTTCGCGGCGATGTCAAACTCATCTATGAATATGAGTCCACCACCGCCCAGCCCTGTAGCTGCTATGAGGTCGTTACATTCATCCTCGTAACGCAGCTGACCCTCCTCACCCGGCAGATTCGTAGAACGAAAAACAATGACACTCTGGTCAAAATCGGTCTGCGCAAACGCACCCGATGTGAATAAAACTGCTAGTAAAAATAGACTTGGCTTCTTCATAGCTTACTTTCCTTGTGTAAGTTAGTAGAAACAACACCCAGAAGCACACAGCGTTGCCTTAATGAAACGTTATTTCATTTTCGCTCTTCCGCGTTTGATCCGAATCAATTTGTACCTACTTTTTGTAGGTCTTTTGGTTCTAACACGATCACGATGTCGCTCAATACACTTATATGAAGAAGTGATATTGTTGTTGATCGCGAGTCGAGGCTAGTGACAGAGACGCAACAGTGCTAAAGCGCAAAGTCCATTGATTGACGCCGCGAGAGAGGGTTTTCTACTGTCAGCGATTAGGCGAACACGGTACTTTCAGGGAGGCCAGACTAGCACCCTGGGATGACCGTTCAACTAGAAAACAGACAAAATGATCATCGAGTGATCAGTCGGTTGGGTGGCCCGCTTCACCTCCTGGCCGTTATTCAGTATTGGGATGTCTGACGTTCCACATGAAGTAAAGTGACGCGAGCACACCAATCACCATCGCGATTGCCCATAGATTGCCGTATCCGACATAACCCTCTTCCCATTCAGTAAGGGGAGATATCTCTGCCTTCATCTCCATCAGCTCGCCTACCCGATTCATCGTGAGCACCATGCCCCATGCCTGAGCCAGGTTAACGAAGATATAAAGGCCCGAAAGTAAAAACACTTGCGCCCGTGTCAATTTGTCACCCACGAAATATGCTGTGATTAAATAGGCGAACAGCACAGATAGATATAGAGTGAACTGGGTGGCACTTTGAGCCGATTCACCACCCACCAGGTCCAGAATTTCGTATTCGGTCATTCTTCGTTCCCTCCCAGGTTAAACACCCAACAAGAATAGACCTCTATTCAGCCCTGGGTGCTCGCCCGCTAATAGGCGTTCATGCCCGCTTCTACCTCGGTGGGGTCATTCGGTCGCAGTGCGTCGAACATTCCACATGAAGTATAGGGAGCCAACCAAGAAAAGAGTTCTGACCCCTGCAAACAGAACCATCGAAAAACGTCCCTGCCCTGCCACTATACTTTTTTCCTCCGTAAGAAATTCGAGTTGTTCGGCGAGACGAATCGTTTGATCCAAGTAGTACATCTGCGCTTGCATCATCCCAAAGTATACAACTGTGAAACAAATCGATATGAAAAGCACTTGAAATCGAGTTAGCTTCGAACCAATTGTGTACGCAAGAATCAGGTAGGCACTCAACAAGGAAATCAGTACCGCCATGCTCTGTTCAAGGTTGCCGCTGTAACCAACGATGATCTCGTAGAGTTCATATTCCGTCATCTTTCAAATCTCCCGGTAGTTAATCCCAAAAGAAGGATAGACGTTATTCTCCCCCGAAAGCTAATCAACTGATCATCGTAACGGTAGACCTCAATGGTCATCACATGGAGGTCGCCCAGGTTGGTAAATACGAATACGATAAACACAAATTTCACGAACGTGATTTGATACGAGTTAAGTCTATTCCCGGCTGTAAATGCAATGACGGCGTAAGCAGCAAAGCAGTGAGGAATAAAGCCTCACCCGCGATTAGATTGCTGATGATAGCTTGAATCGCGCAATTCAATTCATACTCGGACATAACTAACTCTCCTTACTCGCACATTCAGTAAGAAGGAGAGACCGAACGGCAGAAAATAGGCGACTGCGGGCCTTTCACTGTTGCCAGATCGGCCCGCCTGGATGATCTTATTCTCTAAACCGGACTTCGACACCAGTCTAGCGCAGCACTACATGATGTCGGCTTACACCACTTTTTAATCGTACTAACAGTTTTATCCGGACGGGAACCCCTCATGGGACTGGGGCGATTCGAATGCCGTGCACCAGCTATGTCGATA
>JAHEEV010000019.1 GCA_024640505.1 Halieaceae bacterium | reverse complement strand
GCCTCGCGGCGCTGCTGCTCGATCAGGGCTGCCTCGTCCCGGCGCTGGATCTGCACGTGGCTCAGGAACTTCACCACTTCCTGCTTGAGATTGCTGAGCAGCTCCTCGAACAGGGCAAAGGATTCCCGCTTGTACTCCTGCTTGGGGTTCTTCTGGGCATAGGCCCGCAGGTGGATGCCCTGCCGGAGGTGGTCCATCGTCGCCAGGTGTTCCTTCCACAGGGTGTCCAGCACCTGCAACATGATCTGCTTCTCGATCTTGCGCATGTCCGGGCCCACTTCCTCGCATTTGGCATCGTAGGCGGACTGCACGGCCTCGGCGATCTTTTCCCGCAGCGCTTCCTCATGCAGCTTGTTGTCTGCATCCAGCCACTCCTGCAGGGGCAGGGCGATGGCGAATTCCGCCTCCAGTGCCTTCTCCAGGCCCGGCACATCCCACTGCTCCTCCACGCTCATGGGCGGAATGAAGCCGTCGATCGCCTCGTTGACCACGTCCTTGCGAATGGCGGTGATGGTTTCCGAGATATCCGCCTCGGTCAACAGGTCGTTGCGCTGCTGGTAGATGATCTGGCGCTGGTCATTGGCCACGTCGTCGTATTCCAGCAGCTGCTTGCGGATATCGAAGTTGCGACCTTCCACCTTGCGCTGGGCTTTCTCGATGGCGTTGGTGACCATGCGGTGCTCGATGGCCTCTCCCTTTTCCATCCCCAGGGCCTGCATGAAGTTCTTCACCCGCTCGGAGGCGAAGATGCGCATGAGGTTGTCCTCCAGCGACAGGTAGAACCGGGACGCACCCGGATCCCCCTGGCGACCGGCGCGCCCCCGCAGCTGGTTGTCGATGCGGCGGGACTCGTGGCGCTCGGTGCCGAGAATATGCAGGCCCCCGGACTCCAGCACCTGGTCGTGGCGCTGCTGCCAGGCCTGGCGCAGTTCTTCCTGTTGCGCACCGGGAATCTCCCCCGCGGCCTTGATCTCCGCCTCCAGGTTGCCGCCGAGGACGATATCGGTCCCGCGGCCCGCCATGTTGGTGGCGATGGTCACCACCCCGGGGCGTCCCGCCTGGGCGATGATCTCCGCTTCCTGTGCGTGGTATTTGGCGTTAAGCACCTTGTGCTCGATCTTCGCCTTGCGGAAGCGCTGGGAGAGCTCTTCGGACGTTTCCACCGAGGCGGTACCCACCAGCACCGGTGCCTGATTGGCCATGCACTCCTTCACGTCCGCCACGATGGCATCGAACTTCTCCTCCCGGCTGAGGTACACCAGGTCGTTCATATCCTTGCGCTGCATGGGTACGTTGGTGGGGATCACCAGCACTTCCAGCCCGTAGATCTGGCGGAACTCGAAGGCTTCCGTATCGGCGGTACCGGTCATACCGGCCAGTTTCCCGTACAGGCGGAAATAGTTCTGGAAGGTGGTGGAGGCCAGGGTCTGGCTCTCGCTCTGGATGGAAACCCCCTCCTTGGCCTCGATAGCCTGGTGCAGGCCCTCGGACAGGCGCCGCCCGGGCATGGTACGCCCGGTGTGCTCGTCGATGAGCACCACCTGGCCGTCCTGCACGATGTATTCCACGTCGCGGTGGAACAGGGCGTGGGCCCGCAGGCCGGAGTAGATGTGGTGCAGCAGGTTCAGGTTGGTGGCGGCATAGAGACTGTCGCCCTCCTCCAGCAGCTTTTCTTTCACCAGCAGCTCTTCGACATGCTCGTGACCCGCCTCGGTCAGCTCCACCTGCCGCTGTTTCTCGTCGATCGTGAAGTGGCCCGACTCTCCCTCGGTCTCCTGCTGCAACAGCGGCACCAGCTTGTTGATGCGCTTGTACAGTTCGGAGCTGTCCTCGGAAGCGCCGGAGATGATCAGCGGCGTGCGCGCCTCGTCGATGAGGATGGAGTCCACCTCGTCGACGATGGCAAAGGCCAGTTCGCCCTGCATGCGATCCTCCAGGGTGAAGGCCATGTTGTCGCGCAGGTAGTCAAAACCGAACTCATTGTTGGTGCCGTAGATGATATCGGCGCTGTAGGCGGCCCGCTTCTCCTCGGGCATCTGGCCCGAGCGGATGACACCCACGGAGACCCCGAGGAATTCGTAAAGCGGCCCCATCCAGCCGGCATCCCGCTGGGCGAGGTAGTCGTTGACGGTAATGAGATGCACCGAGTTACCGCCCAGGGCATTGAGATAGGCCGGCAGGGTGGCCACGAGGGTCTTGCCCTCGCCAGTGCGCATCTCCGCGATCTTGCCCTCGTGCAGGGCCATGCCGCCGATCAGCTGGACGTCGAAGTGGCGCATGCCCAGCACGCGTTCACCCGCCTCGCGCACCACCGCAAACGCTTCCGGCATAATCTTGTCCAGGCTTTCGCCGGATTCCAGCCGCTCCCTGAATTCGGCGGTTTTGGCCGCCAGCTGCTCATCGCTGAGGGCCTTGATATCGTCCGCAAAGGCATTGATCTTCTTGACCACCTTGCCCATGCGCTTGAGCTCCCGGTCATTGCGGGAACCGAACACTGTCTTCAGAACTTTATTGATCATTGCGTTTCAACTGACTGGAATGAGTCGACTCCGCACGGTCGCAACCGGGCGGCGGTTAAGAGGGAAAACAGCGGTACTTCAGCGGCGGGTGCGGCGTACGTAGCTGGAGGGATCGACCGGGCGCCCGTGTTTGTACACTTCATAGTGGACATGTGCGCCGGTGGAGCGGCCACTGGACCCCATCAGGGCGATGGGCTGGCTCTTGCGCACCACGTCGCCGGGCTCGACCATGATCTGCTTGTTGTGGGCATAGCGCGTGATAAAGCCATCCCCGTGGGAGATCTCCACCATCTGCCCATAGCCGGACCGGGAACCAGCGTAGGTCACCACCCCGCCGGCCACGGCCACGATGTTAGACCCTTCCTTGCCGGCCACGTCGATCCCCTTGTGCATCGCCGGCTGGCCGGTAAAGGGATCGTTGCGCTGACCAAAGTGAGAAGAGATCCACCCCTTCTCCACCGGCAGGCCGGACAGGCTGGTCTGCTCGTCCAGGTTGCGGTGATTGAGCAGGGATTCCAGGATATCCAGCTGCTTCTCACGGTCCGACAACTGCGCCTCGAAGCGACCCAGCTCAGAGCCGATGTCCAGTGCGCTGTAATCGATGTTGAACTCGCCGGCCAGCGGGCCGCCGACCGCCGGAGGCTGGCTGAAATCAAATTCGCCCTCTTCCAGGCCCGCCATGGCTGTGAGGTGTTCGCCGAGAGCGTCCAGGCGGGTCATTCGCGCCTGTAATTCGGCGAGATTCAGGGTCAGGGCCTGCAGCTTCAACTCCGCCTGCGCCTGCAACTCCTCGAGTTCCGACGACTGCTCTTCCAGCTCATCCTGCAGGGTGTCCAGGGCAGCACCGCGCATGGAGCGCGCCTCGCTGTCCTGACCGGCCAGGTACCCGGCCGCCACCATACCCAGTGGCAGTCCGAGGCAGCACAGGGACAAAAGCGCTCGCGACCAACGCCCCAGTTCAATCGAACGGGACCCGCCGTGCTTCTTATTGATAAGAATGACTTTCATTTACATTGACGTGGCTCGAGCCGGCTGCGAACTATGCCACAATCGGCGGCGAAAGGCCACGTAAAAGCGGCGATCTGCGCAGGCAGCGGGGGTACCCAGGGCGTCAGTAGTTGATTGTCCCTGCTCACGCCGGACGGCAAGCGCGCCGGGAGGGTTCCTCATGCGCTCAAAAGTTCATTCGCTTATGAGGAACCCTCCCGGCGCGCCTGCCTCGTATCAGTTCAACTCCAACCTTGGTACCCGATCATTCCTTGTGGCTCAGCCCTCCCAAGGACAGTCAGGCATGCAGCGAAAAAACCACCGATTTCCGTCCTCTCAGGAGACAGGGCGAGAAATCAAGGTCTGAAGCCAACGAGTGAAATGTTGGGATGGAGCCCAATAGAGGCAAGCGCAATAAGGTTTTGCCTCACAAGCGAATGAACTTCTGAGCGAGTGAGGCAAAACCTTATTGCGCTTGCCGACCGGCAGGAACACAACCAACCACAGCCAGGCTAATCCTCACAAAGCGAGGGACGCTGCAATCTCAGACCGCCGGCGCCACGCTGGTCGCGTAGGAGATGGGGGCGACCGCGTCGTCCTCGAAGGTGACCATCTCCCAGGCATCGGGCTGGGCGATCAGGGCACGCAGGGAAGCATTGTTGAGCGCGTGCCCCGACTTGTAGGCGCGGAATTCGCCGATGAGACTGTGGCCCAGCAGGTAGAGGTCGCCGATGGCGTCGAGCACCTTGTGCCGCACGAATTCGTCGTCGTAGCGCAGGCCATCCTGGTTGAGGATGCGGTACTCGTCGACCACGATCGCATTGTCCACGCTGCCGCCGCGGGCCAGACCCTTGGAACGCAGGTATTCGATTTCATGCATGAAACCAAAGGTCCGGGCGCGGCTGATCTCCCTGACAAAGGAGGCGCTGGAGAAGTCCACCTCGGCGTGCGCCCGGCGATCGCGAAAAACGGGGTGGTCGAAATCGATGGTGAACGAGACTTTGAAGCCATTGAAGGGGAGGAAACTGGCTACCTTGTCCCCGTCTTCCACCGTGACCTTGCGTTTTATGCGAACGAACTTCTTGGGCGCATTCTGCTCCTCGATGCCCGCGGACTGGATCAGGAACACGAAGGGTCCCGCACTGCCATCCATGATGGGCACCTCGGGTGCACTGACGTCGATGTAGGCGTTGTCGATGCCCAGACCTGCCAGAGCCGCCAGCAGGTGTTCCACCGTGGAAACCCGTTCGCCGCGGGCAACCAGGCTGGTGGAGAGCGTGGTATCGGCAACGCTTTCGGCCCGGGCGGGAATCTCCACTACCGGGTCGAGGTCCACCCTGCGAAAGACGATGCCGGTATCCACCGGCGCCGGGTTCAGGGTCAAATAGACCTTGTCACCGGAATGCAGGCCAATGCCCGTCGCCTTGATCGCATTGCGCAGCGTGCGTTGTCCAATCATGCTCTCTCCCAACCGAGTTCCATCGTCCTGCCGCGACTCTCGCCGCCGCGGACACGACCGCCACCAGGGCGGCCGCCATGGACTCGGAGGGATCCAGTCCCGGCGGTTCAGTCAGCCTGGCGACGCAGGAACGCGGGAATATCGAAATACTCCTCGCCACCGGTGTCCGCCTGGATGCCTGCGGCCTGGCCACCACCCGCGGCCCGCGCCTTGTTACGCAGCCTCGGGGGACGGTCGAATTCCTTGTAATCCGGCTCCTCGTCCGTCTCTGCCACCGCCGGCTTGGGCGCCGCTTCGACGACCTGCAGGGGTGCCCGCACGGCCTCGCTGCCGAGCCCGGTGGCCACAACAGTCACTTTCAGTTCGTCGGACATTGCCGAATCGATAACCGTGCCAACGACAACTGTGGCTTCTTCGGAGGCAAATTCCTCGATCGTGTCGCCAACTTCGGAGAACTCGCCGAGGGACAGATCGAGACCTGCCGTGATATTAACGAGGATCCCGCGGGCGCCCCGCAAATCAATGTCATCGAGGAGGGGGCTGTTTATAGCCCGCTCTGCGGCTTCCCTGGCGCGGTTCTCACCCCGGGAGCTGCCGGTTCCCATCATCGCCATCCCCATCTCCGACATCACGGTCCGCACGTCGGCGAAATCCACGTTGATCATGCCGGGGCGGATAATCAGGTCGGCGATGCCCTGAACGGCGCCCAACAATACATCATTGGCCTCCTTAAAGGCATCGAGGAGACTGGTATTTTTACCCAGCACTTCCAGCAATTTTTCATTGGGAATCGTGATCAGCGAGTCCACGTGCTGCTGTAATTCGCTAACCCCCTCCACGGCGATCTGCAGCCGTTTCTTGCCCTCGAAGGGAAACGGCCGCGTCACTACCGCGACGGTCAGGATACCCATTTCCCGGGCCACTTCCGCCACGACCGGCGCGCCGCCGGTACCGGTTCCACCACCCATGCCGGCGGTAATGAACACCATATCAGCGCCCCGCAGGGAGTCGGCGATACGGTCGCGATCCTCCATTGCCGCAGCGCGCCCGATCTCCGGGTTGGCCCCGGCCCCGAGGCCCTTGGTGATATCCCCGCCCAGCTGCAGCACCGTTTTCGACTCGATGCTTTCCAGTGCCTGGGCGTCCGTGTTGGCGCAGATGAAATCCACACCCTCCACGGCGTTCTCGATCATGTGCTTGACGGCGTTACCGCCGCCACCGCCCACACCGATCACCTTGATCACCGCATTGGATGGTACGTTGTCTATCAGTTCAAACATGGTCTTACTCCCCTTTCATTGAAATGCCGCGCTCGCGCGCGACGGTTTACTGCTGTCAAACAGCTAGAAATTGCTCTGTATCCAGTTGCGCAAACGGCTGAAGAGGCCCTCGGCCGATCCACCGGCTTTGCCCGCCACTGCTGCGCCTCCCTCTTCCTGGTGATCCACGCCGTACTGCAACAGACCCACACTGGTGGAGTAGATCGGGTTGCGCACGATGTCGTTAAGCCCCTGCACCGCCTGCGGGTAACCCACCCGCACCGGCATGTGAAATATCTCCTCGGCCAGTTCCACCACCCCTTCCATTTTCGAAGTGCCGCCGGTCAGGACGACACCGGCCGGTATCATGTCCTCGAAGCCGCTGCGCCGCAGTTCTGCCTGCACCAGGGTGAACAGTTCGTCGTAGCGCGGCTCTACCACCTCCGCCAGTGACTGGCGGGATAGGTCCCGGGGCGGCCGCTCGCCGACGCTGGGCACCTTGATGGTTTCGTCCGCCCCGGCCAGCTGGGTCAGGGCGCAGGCGTATTTGATCTTGATTTCCTCGGCGTGCTGCGTGGGTGTGCGCAGCGCCATGGCGATGTCGTTGGTGACCTGGTCACCGGCGATCGGGATCACTCCGGTATGGCGGATCGATCCCTCGGTAAAGATGGCGATATCCGTCGTGCCGCCGCCGATGTCCACCAGGCAGACACCGAGCTCACGCTCGTCCTCGGTCAGTACCGAGTAGCTGGACGCCAGCTGCTCGAGAATGATCTCCTCGACGTCGAGGCCGCAGCGGCGGATGCACTTCTCGATGTTCTGGGCGGCGTTGACGGCGCAGGTGACCAGGTGAACCTTGGCTTCCAGACGGACGCCCGACATGCCCAGGGGTTCCTTGATCCCCTCCTGGTTGTCGATCACATACTCCTGGGGCAGGATGTGCAGTACTTTCTGGTCTGCCGGAATGGCCACGGCCTGCGCCGCGTCGATCACCCGCTCCAGGTCCTCCCGATACACCTCCTTATCCTTGATCGCCACGATGCCGTGGGAGTTGAGGCTGCGGATATGACTGCCGGCGATGCCCACGTAGACGGAATGGATCTGGCAACCGGCCATCAGTTCAGCCTCCTCCACCGCGCGCTGGATCGACTGCACGGTGGACTCGATGTTGACCACCACGCCTTTTTTCATGCCCTTGGAGGGGTGTGATCCGATGCCCACGACTTCGATATCGCCCTCCGGGCCGATCTCGCCAACGATCGCGACCACCTTGGACGTACCGATATCCAGGCCGACGATCATTCTCCTGTCCTGCGCGCTGCCCATGGCAGTGTCTCCCCATTATTCATTTTTTCTGCTTATCTCCCCGCCACCTGCGGTGTCTCCCGGAAAGCCACCGCCACGCCGCGCTGATAGCGCAGGTCGACCCGTTCCACGTCCCCATGTCGTGCGGCCAGCTCCCGACGGTAGATCTCGACGAAACGCTGCATGCGTTCGCGGAAATCGTCGCCTCCCAGAATCAACCGGGTGCCGCCCACCAAGACGGCTTCCACCTGTTCCCGTTCGTCCACCACCAGTTGCTCGATATTGACCCCCAGGGGCGCCAGCATGGCCACCATCCTGCGGTACGTCGCCATGAGCGACCCGGCCGAACCTTCGGGTCCCTGCAGCAGCGGCAGTGCCTGCCACTCGCCGCTGCGCGCCGAGTGAAACACCGCGCCCTCGTGATTGAGAAAGCCGTCATCGCCCCAGCGGGCGATGGGCAGCTGTTCGATCACGTGGATCTCCAGTTCAGCGGGCCACTTGCGCCGCACCGTGGCCTCGTAGATCCAGGGCAGGCTCTGCAGCTGCTCGCGGATGCGCTGCAGGTCCGCGCGCAGGAATCCTCCCGCCAGGGCCGGCTGTACCATCTCCTGCACCAGTTCCATCTGGGTGTGTTCCAGCTCACCGGTCACGGTGATCTGTTGCACCGGCAACGCCTGCAGGGTGAGGTAGGCCTGCGTCGCGGCGGCCAGCACGATGCCCGCACCGGCGAGGATCATCAGCCAGTTCAGCCAGGCCATACTTCGGCGCGGCGGCGGCGTCGCTGACACCTTGCGGGTCGCCCCCTGCGCGGCCCGACCGTTCGCGGCCCGACCTTTCGTGGCCCGACCTTTCGTGGCCCGACCTTTCGCGGCCCCAACGTCCGTATCCCGGCTTTTCCCCTTGCCCCCTGATTCGGGCTTCCCTTTTGCGGGCCGCCCTGTCGTGGGCCGCTTTCCGGCCGGCCCCTTCCTGTTAAGTTGGCCGCCGGCAGGGTGCGTGTTCCCCGCACCTCTACCGGGGCCGCGCCCCCTCGCTTTCCGCCCCGGGGTAACTCTTTTCAGCAGTGCCAGCGCCACGTTATTGCGCCCCCTGCCAGCTCAATTCGACGATGCGCTCCACCAGCGCGGGAACAGCCAGGCCCGCTGCAGCGGCCGCCATGGGAACCAGGCTGTGGGAGGTCATGCCCGGTATGGTATTGACCTCCAGCACGTAGAAACGCCCGTCCGCGTCGCGCATCAGATCCACTCGCCCCCAGACCGCACAGCCCAGCGAGCGGAACGCCCACAGGGCCAGTTCGCTGATCTCGGCTTCCTCCTCCGGCGTCAGGCCGCTCGGGCAGTGGTAGCGGGTATCGTCTGAGAGATACTTGGCCTCGTAGTCGTAGAATGCGTTGTCGGTTTCCAGGCGAATGGAGGGCAGGGCCCGATCCCCCAGCACCGCCACGGTATATTCGGGTCCGTCGATGTACTGCTCCGCCAGCACACCGCCGCTGTAGTGTCCCGCCGCCTCAAAGGCCTCGCGCAGGGCCGAGGCACTGTCTGCAGAGGACATGCCGATACTCGATCCCTCGCAGGCCGGCTTGACGAATACCTTGCCCAACCGGTCGATCACGCCCTGCCAGTCACTGTCGGCGGTCAGGGTGACAAACCCCGCCGTGGATAATCCGATCCCCTGCCACAGCTGCTTGCTGCGCAGCTTGTCCATGGCCAGGGCGGAGCCCAGCACGCCCGAGCCGGTATAGGGGACGCCCAGGGCCTGCAGGGCGCCCTGCATGCTGCCGTCCTCCCCGCCGGGGCCGTGCAGCGCAATAAACGCGAAACCCGCACCCTGCAGACGGCTGACCCAGTCCGCATCCGCCGGATCCACCGGCCGTACCGCGTAGCCCAGGGACTCCAGGGCCGTCACCACCGTCTGCCCACTCTGCAGCGAAATCTCCCGTTCGGCGGAACTGCCGCCGAGGAGTACCGCTATCGGTGACTGACGCAGCGCCTCTATTGTCATTCTCCCGCTACCTCCGCAAAGTTCGTGTGCTGGAGGTCCTGGGCGAGCCGGGCCACGTTGCCGGCGCCCTGGGTGATGATCACGTCGCCCTCCCGGATGATGTCGCGCAGCAGTGCCGGGACATCCTCGATCTGCTCGGCGAAGATCGGCTCCACCTGGCCGCGCTGGCGGATGCTGCGGGTGAGGCTGCGGCTGTCGGCCCCCGGAATGGGCTCCTCGCCCGCCGGGTAGACATCCAGCAGAACGAGCACGTCACAGCGCGACAACACGGCCACGAAGTCCTCATACAGGTCCCGGGTGCGTGTATAACGGTGGGGCTGGTAGATCATGACCACGCGCCGCTCCGGCCAGGCCTGGCGCGCCGATTCCAGGGTGGCCCGGACCTCGGTGGGGTGATGGCCATAGTCGTCCACCAGCAGTGCGATACCATCCGGCAGCGCCAGCTCACCCAGGCAGGTAAAGCGGCGGCCGACACCTGCGAACCCGGCCAGGCCCCGCTGGATGGCCGCATCGTCCAGCCCCTCATCACAGGCCACTGCCACCGCGGCGGTGGCATTGAGCACATTGTGGGTCCCCGGCATGTTGAGGACGACCTGCAGCGGCGCAGCGCCGTCGGGACGATGCACGGTAAACCGGGTCGCCAGGCCCTCCCGCTGCATCGCCTCGATGCGGAAGTCGGCGTCACCGGCAAAGCCGTAGGTGCTCACCTGGCGGGTCACGTCGGGCAACAGTTCACGCACCACCGGATCGTCGATACACAGCACGGCCATGCCATAAAAGGGCAGGTTGTGCAGGAACTCGATGAACGTGCGGCGCAGGACCGAGAAGTCCCCGCCATAGGTGTCCATGTGGTCCGCCTCGATATTGGTCACCACGGCGACCATGGGCTGCAGGTGCAGAAATGAGGCATCGCTTTCGTCCGCCTCGGCCACCAGGAAGCGACTGGCGCCCAACTGGGCGTTGCTGCCGACGCTGTTCACCAGTCCGCCGATCACGAATGTCGGGTCCAGGCCCGCCTCGCCGAATATGGCGGCGATCAGGCTGGTGGTCGTGGTCTTGCCGTGAGTGCCCGCGACAGCGATGCCGTGCCGGTAGCGCATCAGCTCCGCGAGCATCTCTGCCCGGGGAACCACGGGAATGCGCGCCTCCCGGGCGGCCATCACCTCGGGATTCTGCTCGTCGACAGCACTGGAGCTGACCACGACGTTGGCCTGGCCCACATGGGCGGCTTCGTGGCCGATGAACACCTCCACACCGAGCGCCCGCAGGCGCTCGGTTACGGCACTGGCGCGCAGATCGGACCCACTGACCGCGTAGCCCAGGTTGACCAGTACCTCGGCGATACCGCTCATCCCCGTACCACCGACGCCGATCATGTGGATGCGGCGGATGCGACGCATCTCGGGTACCCGGTAGGCGCTGCGGTCATCAGCCATGCATCAACTCCTCGCAGCAATCGCCCACCTGCGCCGTGGCATCAGGCCTGGCCGCGACCAGTGCCGCTGCCGCCATGGCCGCCAGACGCGACGGCCGGGCGATGAAGTCGCGCAGGGCCTGCGCCAGGGAATCCGCTGTCAGGTCCGCCTGCGGCAGCAGCACGGCGCCGCCACCAGCCGTCAACGACTGCGCGTTGGCGGTCTGGTGATCATCGATGGCGTGAGGCAGGGGCACCAGGATGGCGGGACGACCCATGACCGCCAGTTCGGATACCGTCAGGGCGCCGGCCCGGCACACGACCAGGTCCGCCCAGGCATAGGCTGACGCCATGTCCTCGATGAACGGAACCACCCTGACCTTCGCCTCGCCCTGTTCGCCGTAGCTCGCGCGCACTTCCACAGCGTGCGCATCGCCAGCCTGGTGCCAGACTTCCGGCACCGGGTTCTCCCCGTCACCCGCCAGTGCCCGCAACGCTCCCGGCAGCACCTCGTTGATCGGTCGCGCGCCGAGACTGCCGCCCAGCACCAGCAGGCGCAGGGGGCGATCCCCCGCGTAACCATAGGGATTGGCCGCTGCCGCCTCCACCAGCTCGCGGCGCACCGGGTTGCCCACCACCGTACACGCCACCCCTGGCCTGAAGGCGCCGGGGAATCCCGCCAGGATCCGCGACGCCAGGGGCGCCAGCATGCGGTTGGTGGTTCCGGCCACCGCATTCTGCTCGTGAATCAGTAAAGGCCTGCGCCACAGCCACGCGGCGACGCCGGCGGGGCCGGCCACATAGCCGCCCATTCCCACCACGCAGCGCGGGGCGAGTCGCAGCACCAGCCACAGGGCCTTGATCGAGGCAAACAGCAGGAACAGCACACCGAGCAGCCGGTGCAACAGGCTCTTGCCCCGCACCCCCCGCACCGGCAGGAAATGGAGCTTGATGCCGGCACCCGGTACGACCCGGTTCTCCAGGCCCCGGTGCGTCCCCACCCACTCCACGCGGTAGCCCCGTCCCAGCAGGTCCCGGGCCACGGCCAGAGCCGGGTAGACATGGCCCCCGGTGCCACCGGCCATCATCAGTACCAGGGGCTGCTGCGCGGCGTTCATCGGCGCCTCCCCCTGGACCGCGTGTCGTTATCGACCCGCAGGGCCAGCGCCAGCATGCTGCAGCAGACGATCAGGCTGGTGCCGCCGTAGCTGACGAAGGGCAGGGTCAGGCCCTTGGTGGGCAATAGCCCGGCACTGACTCCCATGTTGATGAAGGCCTGGCCGGCAAAAATAAGTGCCACGCCGTAACAGAGGTAGCCGCCGAAGGGATTGTGGGCCAGCACGGCGCGACGACCCACCCAGAGAATCCGCCCGATCAGGCCCGCGTAGAGCGCTATGACTGCCACCGTACCGAGGAAACCCGTCTCCTCGGACCAGATGGAGAATACGAAGTCCGTATGCGCCTCGGGCAGGTAGAACAACTTCTGAATGCTGTTGCCCAGCCCCACGCCGAACCACTCACCGCGACCGAAGGCGATCAGCGACTGGGTCAGCTGGAAGCCGGTATTGTAGGGATCCGCCCAGGGGTCGGTGTAGGCGGTGAGACGCTGTACCCGGTAGGGCTCGCTGACCACCAGCACCAGCATGGCTGCCAGCGCCCCGGCCAGTACCAGCATGAAATGGCCCAGCTTCACCCCCGCCAGGAACAGCATGCCGAAGGCGGTACCCACCACGATCACGGTGGCACCGAAATCCGGCTCGATCATCAGCAGCAGGGTGGCGGCGAACAGCACGGCCATGGGCTTGATAAAGCCCTGCCACTGGTGGCGCACCTCGTGCTCACGCCGCACCATATAGCCCGCCAGGTAGATCACCATCGCCAGCTTGGCGAACTCCGAGGGCTGCAGGGTGAACGGGCCCAGCGGCAGCCAGCGCTGGCTGCCGTTGACCTCGCGGCCGATACCCGGAACCAGCACCAGGATCAGCAGCGCCAGAGCGACAAACAACCACACCCAGCCGGTATCCAGCCAGAATTTCAGGGGCACCCGGTAGACCACGACAGCGGCGGCCAGCGCCAGCAGCAGGTAAATGAGGTGCCGTTGCGTATGGAACCACGGGTTGCGGAAATGCCACTCCGCGTATTCGATGGACGCGGAGCTGATGGCGATCAGGCCGACCAGCAACAGCGACAGCCCCAGCAGGGCGAGGGTCGCATCGGGCCCCCTGGCCGCGGAGACGCGTGCACGGGCGGCAGTCATGTCTCACCTCCGCGCAGCGCATGGACGGCGCGGCAGAACACGTCGCCGCGCTCTGCGTAACCGGAGAACATGTCGAAGCTGGCACAGGCCGGTGAGAGCAGCACGCAATCCCCTGCCTGCGCCTGTTCGCCAGCCAGTGCCACCGCCTGCTCCAGGGTATCGGCATGCACCACCGGCACGGCCCCTTCCAGCGCCTGCTCGATCTGCAGAGCATCCTCACCGATCAGTATGACGGCCTTGCAGTGTCGGGCGGCGGCACGCCGCAGCTGTCCGAAATCCGCCCCCTTGCCCTGGCCGCCGGCGATCAGCACGATATCCCGGTCGCCTCCCAGCCCCCCCAGCGCCGCCTCCGTGGCGCCAATGTTGGTGCCCTTGGAGTCGTCGACGTAGCGGACGCCCGCGATCACCGCAACCTCCTGGCAGCGGTGCGGCAATCCCTCGAACTGACGCAGGCTTTCAGCCATTCCCGCCAGTGGCAGCCCGGCCGCATGGCCGATGGCCAGTGCCGCCAGGGCATTGGCCAGATTGTGCCGCCCCGCCAGTCCCAGCTCATCGCTGGCCAGCAGGGGGTCGAACTCGTGGCAGAGGAACTCCCTGTCGTCGAGGCGGCGCAGGCCGAATCCGTCGAGCTCGGGCTCGCCCAACCGCCAGCTCACCACCCGCACATCATCGGGCACCAACGGCACCGTGAGAGGGTCATCGCGGTTGATCACGGCCGCGCGACAGCCGCGGAAGATCCGGTGTTTGGCCTGGTGGTAGGCGGGCATGCTGCCGTGCCGGTCCAGATGATCAGCGCTGACGTTCAGCACTGCCGCCACGGCCAGTTCGAGCTGCCCGGCGCGCTCCAGCTGAAAACTGGAGAGCTCCAGCACGTAGAGCTCGCGCTCCGGTGCGAGCAGGTCCAGGGCCGGCGTGCCGAGATTGCCGCCCACGCCCGTGTCCAGACCTGCGTCCCGCGCCATCCGGCCCACCAGTTCGGTGACCGTGGATTTGGCGTTGGATCCCGTGATCCCGATAACCGGCGCGGCAGCCTCGCGCACGAACAGGTCGATGTCGCCCAGTATGCTCACCCCGGCCTCCCGGGCAGGAGCCAGCAGCGGGTCGTCCAGGGCGATACCCGGGCTCACCACGAGTTCCGCAGCCGCCTCGATGATATCGGTGGGGTAGAGTCCCGCGTACACCGGCACCTCCGGCATCTCACGGCGCAGCGCTTCCAGGCCGGGAGGTGCCGGGCGGGTATCCACCACGCTGAAGGGCAGGCCGAGGCGGTGCAGATGCCTGGCGCAGGACAGGCCCGTCACGCCCAGGCCGATCACCACCCGGTTTGTGCTGCTTGCTATCAGATCCTGTGCCATGACCGTCTCCACCCCGCTCACCGTAACTTCAGCGTCGCCAGCCCGAACAGGACCAGCATCACCGTGATGATCCAGAAGCGGACGATCACCCGCGGCTCCGGCCACCCCTTGAGTTCGTAGTGGTGGTGGATCGGCGCCATGCGGAAGATACGCCTGCCGGTGAGCTTGAAGGAGGCGACCTGCAGGATGACCGACACGGTCTCCAGCACGAAGATGCCCCCCATGATGAAATAGACGATTTCGTGGCGGGTGATGACCGCCACGGTACCCAGCGCAGCCCCGAGGGCCAGCGCGCCCACGTCGCCCATGAACACCTGGGCGGGATAGGTATTGAACCAGAGGAAACCCAGTCCGGAACCGGCGATGGCGCCGCAGAACACCGCCAGTTCCCCGCTGCCCGCGACATAGGGAATGTGCAGGTAGTCGGCGAAGTCCACGCGCCCGGTGAGGTAGGCAATGACGCCCAGGGCTGTGCCCACCAGGACGGTGGGCAGGATCGCCAGCCCGTCCAGGCCATCCGTGAGGTTGACCGCATTGCTCGAGCCCACGATGACGAAGTAGGTGAGCAGGATGAAAAACGGCCCCATGCTCCAGGCGAAGTCCTTGAAGAAGGGCACGTAGAGCTGGGTGGTCACTGGCGTATCGAAGGCCAGGTAGAGGTAGAGCGCCGCCGCCAGGCCAGCCACCGACTGCCACAGGTATTTCCAGCGCGCCGGCAGGCCGCGGGAATCGCGCTCCACCACCTTGCGGTAGTCATCCACCCAGCCCACCGCGCCGAATACGCCGGTGACCAGCAGGGCAATCCAGAGGTAGGCATTGCGCAGGTCGCCCCACAGCAGGGTAGCGGCGGCGATCGCCACCAGGATCAGCGCGCCGCCCATGGTCGGGGTGCCGCTCTTGGTGAGGTGGCTTTCGGGACCGTCGTCCCGCACTGCCTGGCCCACCTGGTAGTAGTTGAGCCGCCGGATCATGGCGGGACCGACCAACAGCGAGATAGCCAGCGCGGTACCGGCCGCGAGGATGGTGCGCAGGGTCAGGTACTGGAAGACCTGGAAGCCGCTTTCGAACTGGGCCAGGTATTCAGCCAGGAACAGCAACATGCTCAGCCCTCCCCTTCTGCAGGTGATGCCAGCAGGGCCTGCAGCAACCGTTCCATGCCGGCACTGCGGGAACCCTTGACCAGCACGGTGTCGTCCGCGCCGAAGGCACCCGGCAGGGCCGCCACGGCCGCCTCGCGATCCGGGAACAGGCACCCCCCCTCCCCGAAAGCTTCGACACAGGGGGAGAGCTCTTCACCCACACCCCACAGCCGCTCGATGCCGGACTGACGCGCATACTGCCCCACTTCGCGATGCAACAGGGCGCTGTCGGGTCCCAGCTCGCGCATGGCCCCCAGCACCAGGGTGCGGCGACCGCTGCAGCCGGCCAGCAGGTCGATGGCCGCCCGCACCGAGCCGGGATTGGCGTTGTAGCAATCGTCCACCACCGTTACGCCGCCCGGGCCGACGGTGGCCAGGAGCCGTCCGGAGGCCGGGCGCACCGCCTGCAGTCCCTCGCCGATCTCTGCCAGGGACAATCCACAGGCGAGGCCCACCGCAATGGCAGCGAGCGCATTGGCCACGTTATGCCGGCCGGGCAGGGCCAGCTGAACCTGCAACTCGCCGGCCGGTGTGTGCGCGGTAAACGTGGTGCCCTCCACGCCCAGGGTACGGATGGCGCTGGCCTTGACCGCCGCTTCGGCATCCAGCCCGAAATCCAGCACGGTGGCCTCCCCTGACCGCTCCCGCCAGCGCGCGGCCCAGGGCTGGTCCGCGTTGATGACGGCAAAGTCGCCCGAACCCAGGCCGTCGAAGATCTCGCCCTTGGCCTCCGCCACATCGTCGACACTGCCGAAACCTTCCAGATGGGCCGGCATCGCATTGAGCAGTACGGCGACGGAGGGACGCCCCAGCTCACAGAGCCAGGCGATATCCCCCGCCCGGGCAGCTCCCATCTCCACCACCGCGAATTCATCACCGGGCGCGAGCCGCAGCAGGGTCAGGGGCACCCCGATCTCGTTGTTGAAGTTGCCCTCGGTAGCCAGGGTTCTGCCGCGCCGCGAAAGCACGGAACTCACCATGTTCTTGGCCGTGGTCTTGCCGCTGCTGCCGGTGATGGCCACCAGCGGTCCGCGATAGAGCTGTCGATTGAAGGCACCCAGATGACCCAGCGCGCGACCAGTGTCATCCACCTGCAGCAGCGGAAGGGTCGACTCCAGGGACCGGCTCACCACCGCACAGGATGCCCCCGCGTTTGCGGCCTGGGCCAGGTAGTCGTGTCCATCGAAACGCTCACCGGTAAGGGCCACGAACAGTGCGCCGCGCCCCAGGGCGCGACTGTCGGTGGACACCTCCCGGAACGTGCAGTCGCTCCCCAGGAGTCGCCCCCCCAGGGGCACAGCCAGTTCCGCAAGGGACATCGGGCGCATCATGTCGCGACCCTCCGCTGCAGCGCATCCCGCGCCTGGGCGGCATCGCTGAACGGTAACCGCTGGCCCTCGAGAATCTGGTACTCCTCGTGCCCCTTGCCCGCGATGACGATACAGTCGCCACTGGCGGCCTCGGCCACGGCGAGGGCGATCGCCTCCGCCCGGTCCTCCACCAGCACATAGTCGCCGCTGCAGCCGGATTCGATGTCGCGCAGGATATCCAGGGGGTTCTCGCTGCGCGGATTGTCGCTGGTCAGCACCACCCGGTCCGACAGCCGGCAGGCCACCCGGCCCATCACCTGGCGTTTCTCCCGATCGCGGTCGCCACCGCAACCGAAGACAGTCACCAGCTTGCCCTTCACGTGAGATCGCAGGGCAAGCAGTACCTGTTCCAGGGCGTCGGGCGTATGGGCATAGTCGACGATGACCTGCAGACCCAGCTCATTGGGTATGGGCTGCATGCGGCCGGGTACCGGGTGCAGGGAGGAGACGGCCGCGAGCACCGCCAGGAGGTCCTCGCCCGCCAGCACCAGGGCGCTTACCGCCGCCGCCAGGTTGGACAGGTTGAAGTCTCCCGGCAGCGGGCTGAAAAATTCACCGGCGCCCCAGGGAGTATGCAGTTCGGCGCTCACCCCGTCGGCGACAAAGCACGGATTCTCGACCCGCACGTCCGCCGGTCCGCCGCGGGTGGAGTAGGTGACGATGTGGACACCCTCCGCCACCACCGACCGCACCATGGGGGTGTAGTCATCATCCAGGTTCAGCACAGCGTGGCGCAGTCCCTCGATGGCGAACAGCTGCATTTTCGCGCGGCTGTAGGCGTCCATGCTGCCGTGATAATCAAGGTGGTCGTGGGACAGGTTGGTGTACACCGCGGTCTCGAACTCGATACCGTTGACCCGCCCCTGCACCAGCGCGTGGGAGGAGACCTCCATGCTGACCGCGAATACCCCCGCTGCCCGCCACTCGGCCAGCTGCCGCTGCAGGGATACCGGATCCGGCGTGGTGTTGCCCGCCGCGGTGACCTCCTCTCCCAGGCTTGAACCCAGGGTGCCGATGGTGCCGCAGGTCTTGCCCAGGGACCGGCCCAGCTGTGCCACCAGGCGACTGGTAGTGGTCTTGCCGTTGGTGCCGGTGACACCGACCATGTGCAGATCCCGGCTGGGGTGGCGGTAGAACCGTGCCGCGAGATGGCCCACGTCGAAGCGCAGCTCCGGGACCTCCACCAGCGGTACCGGTATCGCGTCCACGAACCCGGCCACCGGCGCCTCCGCGGCTATCGCCGCGGCCCCGTTCGCCACCGCCTGCTCGATGAACTGGCGGCCATCGTGCACGTCGCCGGGCACGGCAAGAAAAAGATCGCCGGGTTTGACCTGGCGGCTGTCCAGCTGAACCCCGCTGACCAGGGTATCGGCGCCCGCACAGGCGGGGTCGGCCAGCACACTGGCCAGGGACATGGGCTCGGCCAGCCGGGGAGCAGTCATCATCACGCTTCACCTCCCGGCCGGGGCCGGGCGGCGACAGCGACGCTCCTGCTTTCCTGAGCGGGCGATGCCGTGCCGGGCAACGCCGTGCCGGGCAACTCCGTGCCGGGCAACTCCTTGCCGGGCAACGACTCGCCGGGCACTGTTTCGCTGGGAGCCACATTGAGCAGCCGCAGGGCGCCCCGGGTGACGCTGGCGTAGACCGGCGCTGCAGCGGCCCCGCCCCCGTATGCCTCTCCCTTGGGTTCATTGATCACCACCACCGTGACCAGCCGCGGGTCCTCCACCGGGGCGATACCGGCAAACAGGGCCACGTACTTGTCATCGATGTAACCACCGGCCCCGACCTTGTGCACGGTGCCGGTCTTGCCCCCGACGTGGTAGCCGGGAACCCGCGCTTTGCGCGCCGTGCCGTGCTCGCCGGTGACGGCGTTAAGCACACCCAGCACTTCCCGGGCTATCTCGGGAGACACGACCTGCTCACCGGGGAGGGGCTCATCCTCCAGGGCCAGCAGTGAGACCGGTCGCTGCACGCCGCCGTTGGCGAACACACTGTAGGCCCGTGCCAGCTGCAGCGGTGTCGCCGTCAGGCCGTAGCCAAAGGCCAGGGAGACCTTTTCCGTGGCGTGCCAGCGGGGCCGGTTGGGCAGCATGCCGGCGCTCTCGCCGGGGAACCCGGTCCCCGGCGGGTGGCCGATGCCGAAGCGGTTGAACACGTCCCAGATGGGCTCATGCCCCAGATCCAGGGCGATCTTGGTCACGCCAACCTGGCTGGATTTCTGGATCACCCGGGAGACCGTGATCTCGCCGTAATTACGCGGATCGGGGTAAACCTTGCGCCCCACGCGGATTCGCCCGGGGGAGGTGTCGATCAGGGTATCGACCGTGTAGCGACCACTCTCCAGGGCCGCCACCAGGGTCAGGCTCTTCATCGTGGACCCGGGCTCGTACACATCGGTCATGGCCCGGTTGCGCATGTGGGAGGCCTGCACCCGCTTCCGGCTGTTGGGGTTGTAGACCGGGTAGTTCACCATGGCCAGCACCTCGCCGGTGCGGCTGTCCAGGGTGACGATGGAACCGGATTCGGCCCCGCTGGCGATCACCGCCCGCTGCAGTTCGCGCTGCTCCAGGTATTGCAGGCGCAGGTCGATACTCAACCTCAGGTCCTTCCCGGGCCGCGGCGGCTGCAGCACGCCGATATCCCGCACCACTTCACCGTGGAGGTCCTTGATGTACTTCTTCTTGCCCGGCACGCCCTGCAGCCAGTCGTTGTAGGCCAGCTCCAGCCCGGCGATACCCACCTCATCCACATTGGTGAATCCCACCAGCTGCGCCGCCACCTCTCCCGCCGGATAGAAGCGCCGGTATTCGCGTTCCCCGTAGACGCCGCGAATGCGCAGGCCGAGCACCTCCCTGGCCTCGGCCGGTACCCGGTGGCGCTGCAGGTACATGAACTGCTTGCCCGCGTAACGCTGCAGCTTCTCCCGCAGGGCACCGGGGTCCATCGCCAGCGCCTCGGCCAGTTCGCCCAGCCGCTCGGACCCGGCCAGGATACGCGGGTTGGCCCAGATCGAGATAACCGGGGTGCTGACGGCCAGGGGCTCGCCGCGCCGGTCCGTGATCACGCCCCGGTAGGCCGGGATCTCGGCGGTGCGCACCGAGCGCATGGCGCCCTGGTCCTGCAGGAATTCACGACCGCGCTCCGTGTCCAGCACCTGCAGGGAGAGCACCCGCCCCACCAGCAGGGCCAGCAGGGAACACAGCACACCGATGACCACGTAGTAGCGCCATGCGCCCACTGTCTGAGCTCCCCTGCGCTTCATGGCAGAACCACCCGGAGGTGTTCCAGGTCCGGCGGCAGCATGCCCAGGTCGTTACGAGCAGCCTTCTCCACGCGGTAATGGGATGCCCAGGTACTCTGCTCCAGCAACAGCCGGCCATAGTCCTCCTGCAGGTACCACTGGGAGGACTCGAACGCCTGCAACCGGGCGTAAAGCTCCCGGCAGGCGTGAGTGGAGTGGATCACCGCAAAAGAGGAGAGCAGCACCAACCCCAGCACAATACCGTTCAGCCACAACAGCTGACGTGACGTGCGCCCGCCGGGCTGCGTCACTGTTGCTGTCATATTACGGTTTCCGGCCACACTACCTGCCCTGACGTCCCATCATCCTGTTTTTTCCGCCACGCGCATGATCGCGCTGCGGGCCCGCACATTCTCCGCGACCTCTTCATCACTCGCCCTGATCGCCTTGCCCAAAACTTTCAGCCGCCGGTTCAGCGAGGCCTCCGGTACCGGCACGCCCCGCGGGTACGTATCACCCCGGGCCATATCACGCATATACCGCTTCACCAGCCGGTCCTCGAGCGAGTGGAAGCTGATGACCACCAGTCGTCCCCCGATACGCAACAGATCCAGCGCAACAGCGAGCAGCGCCTGCAGATCCTCCAGTTCCCGGTTCACCTTGATCCGGATAGCCTGGAATGATCGCGTGGCGGGATGCTTGTGCTTTTCCCAGCGGGGGTTGGCCTCGCTGACCACCTGTGCCAGTCGGCCGGTGGTCGTGATCGGCTGTTCAGACCGGGCCGCCACGATCGCCGCTGCGATCCGCCGGGCAAAACGCTCTTCGCCGTACTCCCTGAGTACCCCGGCGATTTCATCCGATCCGGCATGGGACAGCCATTCGGCCGCGGTCTCACCGCGACTGGTATCCATGCGCATATCCAGCGGCCCGTCATGGCTGAAACTGAAGCCGCGCCCGGCATCATCCAGCTGCGGGCTGGATACGCCGAGATCCAGGAGAATGCCATCAACTGCGTCGATCCCCATCCGACGCAGTTGATGGGGAAGCTGAGCGAACGACCCGTGGAAAAATTCGAACCGGGGCTCACTCCTTGCCAACTGCTCGGCGGCCTCACAGGCCGCCGGATCCTTGTCCACCGCCAGCAGGCGGCCGTTTTCATCAAGGCGGCCCAGCAGCTCCCGGCTGTGCCCCCCGCGCCCGAAGGTGCCATCGACGTAATAACCGCTGGTCGTTGTCACCAGGGCATCCACTGCCTCTCGCAACAGGACTGTTTGGTGCATCTCACCTACCTGGGGCCTGTTTACACGCTCTGAGCCGGCCCTAAAGGGTCAGCGATATCAACTCGTCGGGAAGTTCCGCATCGGGACCGGAGTCCTCGAGGGCCTGCTCGCGCTCCGCCAGCCAGAGGGCTTCTGCCCACAACTCCAGCTTGTTGCCCTGCCCCACCAGTACCAGTTTCTTGTCCAGCCTGGCGTACTCACGCAGTGACTGGGGCAGCAGGATCCGGCCATTGGAATCGAGCTCCAGGTCGGTGGCATAGCCCAGTACCAGGCGTTGAAAACGGCGTACGGCGGGTTTCAGCGACGGCAGGCCCTGGATCTCCTGCTCGATGCGCTCCCATTCGGGGAGTGGATAGATCACCAGGCAGGCGGTCTGTGTGTCGATGGTGACCACGATCTGGCCCTCGCAGCGCGACATCAAGGGCTCGCGCTGGCGCGCCGGCATAGCCAGGCGCCCCTTGGCGTCCATGTTGATGTGCTGCACTCCGCGAAACACGCCAGTTTTCCCCACTCATCCGACTCTTGATTCCACAAAAAGCCAGATTTATCCACTTATTTCCACTTTTCGACACTATAGGTCCGTGCGTGAGAAAGTGTCAAGGTAGTCGCACTCGGAAAACGTATTAATTTCAGCTAATTAGGGCGTTTTTTGGGGGCATTACCACACCTTTCGAGCCGCGTTCCGGATGTAAATAATCCACTAAAACAGCTCTATAAGGCCGCCTCTTAAGGCTTTACTTTAACTTAAAGTTGTTTTTTTTATTTCAAAGACGTTTCTTTAGCAGAATTCAATATAAGAAAGGGGCGCGCCAGGACCGGGACCACGGTTTCTGACCCGCGGCGCAACCGTGCCTTGCGTGGCGCACCGGAAGGAAAAGGATGAGTCGGCCGGTAAGCCGGGTTCTGTCGTGGACGATCATTCATCTGCGACAGGTGTCACCACCTGCCTGTAGCGACCTACCCGAATCCGCTGCGGGCCGCAGCTGACGGATTCCTATTTGGTCTTGCTCCGGGTGGGGTTTACCATCGCCGTGCCTGTTGCCAGTCACGCGGTGCGCTCTTACCGCACCATTTCACCCTTACCCTGCAAAAAAGGGGTCAGACCCCTTTTCGCTTTCAAAAAGGGGTCTGACCCCTTTTTTAAGGCGGTATACTTTCTGCTGCACTTTCCGTAGGCTCGCGCCCCCCAGGTGTTACCTGGCACCTTGCCCTGTGGAGCCCGGACTTTCCTCCCTCCCGACACCAGGTGCCGAGAAAGCGATCGCCTGGCCGACTCGGGAGCAAGACTACTCTCCCCGCGGGCCGGCGGCAACCTCGTCCATTGCGGCATCGCACCAGCATCCGGCCTCACCGTGCCCGGGCCGATATCCTGATCACGCGTTCGGCTTCTTGGCCGCCAGCAAATAATCGTAGAGGGCCTTTTTCCGCAGCCCGGTGACGTCTGCCACTACGGCGGCGGCGCGCTTGGCGGGGAGCTCCTGTGCCAGGCGCTCGAGAAGTGCTGCAGCGCCGGCGTCCAGGTCACCTTCCCGCCGGATGCGCCCCGCGACAATGAGGACGATCTCGCCCTTCTGCTGGTTGGGATCGGCCCGGACGAAGGCGGCAAGTTCGGCCAGGGAGGCGCGGCGGATGGTTTCGAAGGTCTTGGTGATTTCGCGGGCCAGGACGGCCTCGCGATCCCCGCCGAAGACCTCGATCATGGCATCGAGGCTGTCGGCGAGCCGGTGGGGAGCCTCGTAAAAGATCAGAGAGACCGGTGTCGCTGCCAGCTCTGCGAGGCGGTTGGCGCGACTCACGGCCTTCGCGGGCAGGAAGCCCTCGAACAGGAAACGGTCGGTGGGCAGGCCCGAAGCGCTCAGGGCGGCAATGGCGGCACAGGGGCCGGGCACGGGCACCACCGGAAAACCCAGTTGCTGGACGTGCCGCACCAGTCGATAGCCGGGATCGGAGATCAGGGGTGTGCCGGCATCGGAAACCAGGGCGACGCTGCCACCCGCGGCAAGGCAGTCGCCCAACCTGTCCAGGGCGCGCTGGTCGCTGTGGTCGTGGTAGGCCATGGTCGGTGTCTCGATGGAGAAATGCTGCAGCAGGCGCTGGCTGTGCCGGGTGTCCTCGGCTGCGATAAGTGTCACGGACTGCAGCACGTCCACCGCCCGATGGGATATATCGCCCAGGTTTCCGATGGGTGTGGCCACGATATAGAGCCCGGATTCCATTTTTCCCCTTATAATGTGCGCACCGAGAACCCGGCGAAGCATATCATGACCCCGACATCCCCGAACCGCTCCAGCCGAAGGCTGGCGACCGGACTGATCCTGATCACACTGGGCCTCTGGGGTTGCAGCACACCGCCGCCCCAGGAACCGCCCCCTGTGGAACCGCCGCCGGAGCCGTCGCAGCCAGTGGTGACCCGTCCTTCCCTGGCACTGCCCCCCAGCGAATTCGAGACCCTGTTCCGGCAGGTAGAGCACGATCTCCTGAGCTTTGACTGGATGGCCGCGGAACATACCCTGGCGGAATTGCCGGCGGAGGAACTGACCCTCGACGACGCCGCCTACCTGGCCTACCTGCGGGCGCGTATCACGTTCATCCGCGGTGACACGCAGCGAGCGCTTTACGCACTCAGAGCGCTGGACAACCCCGGCGTGCACCCGGCACTGCGCTACCGCGCCATCAATTTCCAGCGCCATATCGAGAGCCTCGCCGGCAATCACGTGGAGAGCGCCCGCCTTGGCCAGTTACTGATGCTGCTGGCGCCGGACGCAGAGCTGGCCAACCTGCAGTGGGAGCTGTGGCGGGAATTACAGCGGGCAGACGACGATCAACTGCAGCGCGCGCTGGCCGCCGAGACCGACCCGATCCGCCGCGGCTGGCTGGAACTGGCGCTGATGGTGCGCAACGGGCGGACAGGCGCCGGAGACCTGGCCCTGTGGCGTGACAGTAATCCGCAGCACCCGGCCGCAGAAGCGCTTCCCGGCGGTCTGGCGTATCGCGCGGAAGCGCCCGCGGCCAGCCGGCGCGTTGCGCTGCTGTTACCCTTGAGCGGTCGCCTGGCACCGGCAGGCAAGGCAGTCCGCGACGGGTACCTGGCCAGTTTCTACGCGGCGGATACCCCGGGACAGGCAGGGCATGAGCTGCTGGTGCTCGACCAGGACACCTATGAATCAACCGGCGCAGCCTACGACGACGCGGTGCTGCAGGGTGCGGGTGTCGTGGTGGGCCCGCTCAGCAAACAGTCGGTGGCAGAACTCGCCCGCCGCCCGGACCTGCCGGTGCCGGTACTCGCTCTCAATCGCAGCAAAACCGCACCACCCGGCGATATGACGCTGGTGCAACTCTCCCTGTCACCGGAAGACGAGGCGGCACGCATTGCCGAACTGGCCTTCGGCGAGGGTGCCCGCCGGGCCCTGGTACTCCGCCCCGCTACCACCTGGGGCGACAAGATGGAGGAGGCGCTGGAAGAGCGCTGGAGTGCGCTTGGCGGCGGTATCGCCAGCCGCGTGGCTTACGGGGAGCGGGAGAACTACTCGGACAACGTCAAACAGGGCCTTGGCATTCCTGCCAGCGAGCGCCGCGCGCGGGACGTCCGCGACATGCTCGCAACCAATGTCGAATTCACCGCCCGCCGTCGCCAGGACATCGATGTGATCTTCCTGCTGGCAGGCAACAACGCCGAGGCCAGGTCGCTCAAGCCCCTGCTGGCCTTCCACTACGCGGGGAGCGTACCGGTTTATGCCACCTCGAGTATCTACAGCGGCATTGCCGATCCCCGCGATCGCGACCTGGAGGGTATCAACCTGGTGGAGATCCCCTGGCTGCTCGGGTCGAGCCCGGGCCTGCGTGTGGCGATCGCTGCCGGCGACACCGGCACGGACGCCTACACCCGGCTGAATGCCCTGGGAGCCGACGCGTTCCTGCTACAGGAACACCTCAGCGCTCTCCAGGCGGGCCCCGAGTTCCTGCTGCGCGGCAACACCGGCCTGCTCAGCATGGACTCCGAGTGGCGTATACACCGGGAACTGCCCGCGGCCACTTTTGATAGGGGCGCCCTCACGCCACAGTAGTTAGACTGGCCTGCCCGGGGAACAGAGGCTGGCCGATCGTGAAAGTGGTGGGTGAGGACTACGAGCGCCGGGCGGCCCGATGGCTGCAGGAGCACCACGGCCTGCCTCTGGTGGCGCGCAATTTCCGTGGCAGGACCGGCGAGATCGACATCATTATCCGGGACGGCGCGCACCTGGTCTTCGTCGAGGTGCGGGCGCGGAGCAACCCGCGGTTCGCCAGCGCCGCTGCTTCCGTGGATCGGCGCAAGCAGCAGCGCCTGTTGCGCACCGCGCAACTGTTTCTGCGTGCCCACCCGGAACTGGCGCAACTGCCCTGCCGATTTGACGTAATCACCTTCGACCCGCCACAATCCGGGGCCGAACCCGGGATTCGCTGGATCCGCGGGGCCTTTACCGCCTGAAGCAGCTGGACTAAATGGATTACTACGCGACCATCGCCGGGCATTTCCAGAGCACCATCGAGACCATCGCGCTCTCCGCCGACGACCTGGCCGGCCCGATCGAGAGTGCCAGCCAGATGATGACCCGCGCCCTGCTGGAAGACCGCAAGATTATCGCCTGTGGCAACGGGGCGGACGCCGCCCTGGCCCAGTTGTTCACCTGCAACCTGCTGAGCCGCTTCGAGCACGACCGACCCGCCCTCCCCGCCCTGGCCCTGACGGGCGACGGCGCGACCCTGACCGCTATCGGCAACACCGCGGGTCCGAATGATATCTTCTCCCGCCAACTACGCGCCTTCGGACAGGCGGGGGATGTATTGCTGTGCATCAGCAGCGCCGGCGCTGACAGCAGCCTGCTGCGGGCCGTTCAGGCCGCCCATGAACGGAACATGGAGGTGGTCGCACTGTCCAACAGCGGCGGCACACAACTCGGGACCCTGATTCGCGCCGAGGATATCGATATCCGGGTGGACTCGGAGCGACGGCCGCATGTCGTCGAGATGCATGCCCTGGTGATCAACTGCCTCTGTGAGTTGCTCGACCTGAGCCTGTTCGGGCCCTACACCCAGGATTGAAGAATGATGCGTTACCACCTAGCCCTACTCATCGTTGTACTGCTATCCCTTGGCGGCTGCGGCAGTCTGCTGGCCACCATGGAAGTGGATACCATCGAGGATGAACCCACCGACCGCACCCTGGCCCAGCAGATCGAGGACGAAAGCATCGAAACCAAGGCAAGGGTAAACATCCACGCAGCCGACGAGGCCTTCGACGATACCCACCTGGTGATCGTCAGCTTCAATGGCTATGTGCTGCTGGCGGGCCAGGTCACCACCGAAGCGCTCAAGTCCAGGGCCACGGATGTCGTGCGCAAAGTCGATGGTGTGCGGCGCATCTACAATGAACTGGAGATCGCCTCCCCCAGTTCCGCCATGACCCGCTCCAGCGACACCTGGATCACCACCAAGGTCAAATCCTGGCTGCTGGGCTCCCCCGATACGGAAGGACTCAGGGTCAAGGTCGTCACCGAGGACGGCGTGGTCTACCTGATGGGCCTGGTGACCGCCAACGAGGCCCAGCGCATCACCGACAAGGCCGCCGGTATCTCCGGTGTCCAGCGCGTGGTCAAGCTGTTTGAAGTCGTTGGGTGAACGCGATTTTTTGACACCCGCAGGGCACAGGGCCGCAGATGTGGGGCCAGGCCTCGCAAGGCCATCCAGCCCCTACCCGACAGAAACGTCGAAAGAAAAGCCTATTTAACGATCTTGAGAGAGGGCCGGCCCTCGGGCTTGGAGGGCTCCGGGGGGGTATCGTCCGGTGGCGGGGACGCTTCCTCCGGGTCAAATACCATCCCCTGCCCGTTCTCGCGGGCATAGATACCGACTACCGCATTGACCGGAACGTAGACATCCGTCGCCACGCCACCAAAGCGGCCGTTGAAGGACACGGCGTCATTGGAAATGTTGAGGTCTACCACCGCTCCGGGAGAGATGTTGAGGACGATCTGGCCATCCTTGACGTACTGGTCCGGCACCAGGACGTCGCTGATGGTGGCATCCACCAGCACGTAGGGCGTGCAGTCGTTGTCAACGATCCACTCGTAGAGAGCGCGCATGATGTAGGGGCGACTGGACGTCATGGTCGGCATTCCCGCCGCGGGACGGCTGGGTGAGCGCCCTAAAGGCGCATCTCCCGCTCCTGCTCGGAAAGACTCTCCTGGAAGGACTCCCGCTTGAAGAGTCGGTCCATGTAGTCCAGCAGCGGCTTGGACTGCTTGCCGGAGCGGATATCGACGCCGAGAGACGGCAGGCGCCACAGCACCGGGGCAATACAACAATCCACCAGGGTGAATTCATCGCTCATGAAGAACGGCTTTTCCGCGAAAATGGGCGCGATGCCCATGATGCTCTCCCGCAACTCCTTGGTGGATTTCTTAACCACGTTATCACTGCGGGTGTTGAGAATAGCGTCTACCAGCGAGCACCAGTCCTTTTCGATCCGGTGAATATAGAGACGGCTCTCGGCCCGCGCCACCGGGTAGACCGGCAACAGTGGCGGATGGGGAAAGCGCTCATCGAGGTACTCCATCATCACCTTGGACTCGTACAGCACCAGGTCCCGGTCTACCAGCGTGGGCAGGCTGTTATAGGGATTCAGCTCGGCCAATTCCGCCGGCGGGTGGGCGCTATCCACTTCGACCAGGTCGACGGTGACGCCTTTCTCCGCCAGCACGATGCGCACGCGGTGACTGTAGTGACTCGTACTGTCGGAGAAGAAGGTCATGGAAGACCGCTTTGCCACAACACCCATCAGGGATTCCCTCAATTATTTCTTTAAAAGTAAGGCAGCGCGGAAGCCCCCGCGCCGCTACATTCGCTGCCGAAACTCCGGAGCGACGCTACAGGCGATCAGTGCACGTCTTTCCAGTACTCGCGGTTCAGCAACCAGGCGAACACGAAAAACAGGGCAATGAACAGCAGGGTAAACGTGCCGATGCGGTGCCGGTCCGCGACCATCGGCTCCGCCGTATAGGCCATGAAGTTGACCAGATCATACATCGCGGTGTCGAACTCTTCGGGCGTCAAGCTGCCCTCTTCGGTAATCGTGAACTGGCCGCAGGGCTCCTCGAGGATGTCGGCGCCGGTCAGCGGGTCGCGCTTGACTCCGCCGTTATGGGCCTTGACCGGTCCCATAGCGCACTCCTGCATCCCCTGCAGCTCGAGCAGGACGTGGGGCATGCCCACATCCTTGAAAACCTTGTTGTTGACGCCGTAGGGGCGGCTGTCATCCCGGTAGAAGGTGCGCAGATAGGTGTACAACCAATCGGGCTGGCGCGCCCGGGAGACCAGTGTGAGGTCCGGCGGAGTGGCGCCGAACCAGACCTTGGCGTTGCCCTTGTCCATGGCGTTGTGCATGAGGGAGCCTACTTTCACATCCGGATCGAAGATCAGGTTGCCCTGCATCAGGTCTTCGGGTATCCCGAGATCTTGCGCGACCCGGTTGTAACGGGCGTACTGCAGGGAATGACAGCCCATGCAGTAGTTCATGTACCAGCGGGCACCACGCTGCAGCGAGGCCTTGTCGTGGGGATCAGCGGTAAACTCATCGCAGGCAATGGTGCCGCAGTCGAATGCAGACTCCGCTCCCACTGCCTTGAGGGGCAGGATGGTCAGGATCCCGATCAGGACCAGCCCTCCGATGCTGCCCCAGAAGCCGATGCCTCCATCCGTGGTGACACGCTCGGGCACCGGCTTGGTCCTGTCGATGGAGGTCCAGACAGGCATCAGCAGGAAGAACGCGAAGTAGATGATCGAGCAGATCTGCGCCAGCACCGTGCGCGCCGGCGTGGGCGCCTTGACCCCGAGTACGCCCAGGATCAGGAAGGACGCCACGAAGAGTACCAGCATCACCTTGGTGATGTTGCCCCGGTAACGCCAGGACTTCACCGGGCTGCGGTCCAGCCAGGGCAGCAGGAAAGGTATCGCCACCGAGGCCGCAAAGGCCACGAATCCCCAGAATTTGTCCGGTACCGCGCGCAACACCGAATAAAACGGTGTGAAGTACCACACCGGCGCGATGTGCTCAGGGGTCTTCAGCGGGTTGGCCTCCTCGAAATTGGCAAACTCCAGGAAGTAACCGCCCATTTCGGGCATAAAAAAGATCACGCCACAGAAGATGAACAGGAACACGCCGATGGCCTGCAGGTCATGCACGGTGTAGTAGGGGTGGAAAGCCACACCGTCCAGGGGAATGCCGTTCTCGTCCTTGGTTTTCTTGATATCCACTCCGTCGGGGTTGTTGGAACCCACCTCGTGCAGCGCCAGCAGGTGCAGCACCACGAGCGCCAGCAGGACGATCGGGAGCGCCACGACATGCAGGGCGAAGAAGCGGTTCAGCGTGACCCCCGAAATCAGGAAGTCGCCCCGGATCCAGGTCACCAGGTCTTCACCGACGACGGGAATAGCGCCAAAGAGGGAGATGATCACCTGGGCGCCCCAATAGGACATCTGCCCCCAGGGCAGCACATAACCCACGAAGGCTTCAGCCATCAGGATGACGAAGATCAACATGCCGAAGATCCAGATCAGTTCCCGCGGCTTCTTGTAAGACCCGTACAGGAGGGCGCGGAACATGTGCAGATAGACCACCACGAAAAACGCGGATGCGCCTGTGGAGTGCATATAGCGCAGGATCCAGCCATAGTCGACGTCCCGCATGATGTATTCCACCGAGGCAAAAGCGTCCTCCTGGCTCGGCGTGTAGCTCATCGTCAGCCAGATGCCGGTGAGCAACTGATTGACCAGCACGAGCAGGGAAAGCACCCCGAAGAAATACCAGAAGTTGAAATTCTTGGGCGCGTAATACTTGCCCATGTGGGTATCCCACGCACGAACGATCGGCAGGCGTGCATCGACCCAATCGCGTAAACCAACGAGCATATTGATCATCAGGCAGCCTCCGAATCCACGCCGATTACCAGGACATTGTCACCCTCGTACGAATACGGGGGCACTACCAGATTCGCCGAGGCGGGAACACCCGCGTAGACGCGACCGGAGAGGTCGAATTTGGAGCCGTGGCAGGGGCAGAAGAAACCACCCTGCCAGTCCTTGCCGCCAAGGTCGGCAGCGCCCACTTCAGGGCGGAACTTGGGCGCGCAGCCCAGGTGGGTGCAGAGACCCTCGATGACCAGGATCTCCGGACGGATGGAGCGGTCGATGCCCGAGATGTAAGCGGGCTGTTTGGAGATGGCGGAATCAGGATCCTTGAGCTTGTCGTTGAGGCCGGGCAGGTCCGCCAGCTGCGCCTCGGTCCGGTGCACCACGTAGACCGGCTTGCCGCGCCACTCGACCACCACCATCTGGCCGGGCTCCAGCTTGCTGATATCAGCCTTGACCGGTGCACCGGCCGCCTTGGCCTTGGCAGAGGGATTCCAGGACCCCACGAAGGGCACGGCAATTCCCACTGCACCGGCGACACCCACGGCACTGGTGGCCGCCGTCAGGAACCGCCTCCTGCCGGTGTTCACGCCATCGTTACTCATGCTTTTCTCCCCAGGTAAAGTGGCTGGATACCGTCCCGTCCATGGACGCTGGCGCCACACTTCACAAAATGCCGCAAATAGTAATGACTTTGCCCCGCCGACACAAGGAAACCTCCCCGCAGATCAATGGGTTCGGGGCGTATCGAGGACAAAAAAAACGCCCGGGTGCGGCCGTGGCAACCGGGCGTTTCTGGTTCTTTCGAGCACCCTGCAGACCGGTGCTCCCGCCAGCTTAACGCTTGGAGTACTGCGGGCGCTTGCGAGCCTTGCGCAGGCCCACCTTCTTCCGCTCCACCTCGCGGGCATCGCGGGTCACATAACCGGCACCGCGCAGTGAGCCGCGCAGGGATTCGTCGTACTCCATCAGGGCACGGGTGATCCCGTGACGGATGGCGCCGGCCTGGCCAAAACTGCCTCCACCCTGGACGGTTACGTTCACGTCAAATTTGTCATTCAAATCAACCAGTTCCAGCGGCTGACGCACGATCATGCGGGCCACTTCGCGCCCGAAATACTGGTCCAGCGGGCGCTTGTTGACTGTGATGCTGCCGTCCCCGCTGCGCAGGTAGACTCGGGCAGTTGACGTCTTGCGACGTCCGGTTCCGTAATACTGGGTAGCTGACATAAATTGACGTCCGTTAAATGTTCAGTGCTTGGGGCTGCTGCGCGGCATGGGGATGCTCGCTACCCGCGTAAACTTTCAGTTTCTTGAACATGGCGCGGCCCAGCGGGTTGCGCGGCAGCATGCCCTTGACTGCGCTCTGGATGACCCGTTCTGGGGCCTTTTCCACCAGCTTCTCGAAGGAAATGGATTTCAGGCCGCCGGGGTAACCGGTGTGACGGTGATACATCTTGTCCGTAGCCTTGGCGCCGGTCACGCGTACTTTCTCGGCGTTAATCACCACGATGTAATCCCCGGTGTCTACATGGGGCGTGAACTCGGGCTTGTGCTTGCCACGCAGGCGGTGCGCGATCTCGCTTGCCAGGCGACCCAGGGTCTTGTCGGCAGCGTCTACCACGAACCAGTCGCGGGTCACTTCACCTGCTTTGGCGCTATAAGTTTTCATGAATAACAGCCTCTTGGAGGGCTCCAATTTCGAGAGCGCGAATACTACTCAATGGACTAGCCCTTTTCAAGCCGAAAAATAATTAAAATTCACCGGCTTGTGGGCCGGCCCGACGGCGCCCGATTTGTTTGGGGTTGGTCCGGGCCAGCGGCGCACGGCAGGGGCGAGGCCCCGCTTGTTCAGAAGTTCATTCACCGCGGGGCCTCGCCCCTGCCGTGCGCCTCGTTCCGCGCTCAATCCACCACAGGATGGTCGGGAAACCAACCCCGGAACCGAGCCCCCGTGGGGGAAAAGCCTGCGAGCGAATGAACTTCCCTGAGCGAGCAGGCTTTTACGCCACGGGGGCCCAAACCGATGCTGCACCAGGCACCAGAACTCGCTCAGGGCTTGTGCTCCCGGGCCAGGTAGTCGTAGGACTGCATCTCCTGCATCCGCGAAATCGTGCGCTGGAACTCGAACTCCAGCCGCCCGCCGGCGTAGAGATCGAGCAGCGGCACCTGGGCGGTGATCACCATTTTGACATTGCGGTCATAAAATTCGTCCACCAGATTGATAAACCGGCGGGCCTGGTCGTCCAGGTCCGCGTTGAAGCGCGGCACCCCGGACAACAGCACGGCGTGAAAAATCCGAGCCAGTTCGATGTAATCGTTCTGGGAACGCGGCCCGTCGCAGAGCTCCCCGAAATCGAACCAGGCAACGTCGTCAGCCAGGCAGCGGCAGGTCAGGTAGCGGCCGTTGATCTCGAGTCGCTCCCAGTGTTTACCCGATTCCGGGGCCAGGCGCTCGAAACTGTTGCGCAGGCTCTCATCTGCGGCTGCATCGAGGGGATAGTGATACAACTCGGCCTGCTGCAGTGTGCGCAACCGGTAGTCCACGCCGGCATCAACATTGACCACCTGCGTGTATTTCTCGACCAGGGCGATGGCGGGCAGGAATCGCTGACGCTGGAGGCCATTCTCGTAAAGACGGGCCGGCTCGATATTGGACGTGGCGACCAGCGTAACGCCGCGAGCGAAAAGCGCCTCCATCAGCCCGCCGAGAATCATCGCATCACCGATATCGGTGACAAAAAACTCGTCGAAGCAGACGACAATGGCTTCATCCGCCAACCGGTCGGCGACGATCTCCAGGGGATTTTTCTGACCCTCCAGCTCGGTCAGTTCTGCATGCACCCGCTGCATGAAACGGTGGAAGTGAACTCGCATCTTCTGCCCGAAGGGCAGGCAGTCGTGAAAGGAATCGACCAGATAGGTCTTGCCCCGACCCACCCCGCCCCAGAGGTACAGCCCGGTTTCAGGCTCTATCGTGTCGCCACGCAGGCTGCGCAGCCAGCCGACAATGCCTCCGCGCTGCTCTAGCCGCCTGGCCAGCAGCCGATCATACAGGTCCTGTAACAGCAAGACTGCCCGCTCCTGGGCGGGATCGTGGGAGAACCCTTCACGCTGCAGGTCTGCCTGGTAACGCTGCCAGGGTGTGGTCATGCGGTGGTCTGTTCCATGCCAAGCCGGTGCGAGCGCCCCACTTTAACCACGGCTCCGGTTATTGGCAACGCCGCGGGATGGACCACGGGGGCCTTAAAGCAGGCAGGCTGGGGTCGCCCCGGCCCGGTCTGCGGACACAGGCTTCCGTCGCCGGAACATTGCGGTATACTGGCGCTCCCCTGACTTACCCGCTAGAGGAATCAACTGTGGAATCACCCGAACTCAGTCTGGCAATGCTGTTCGGCATCGGCGCAGCCCTGTTAATCGCGGGGGTGGTCATCGGCCTGCTATTCGGCCGGCGCCAATCGCCCGCGGCACAGAAATATCGCGAGGTGGAACGCAAGCTGGACCAGGTCCTGCAGGACAAGAAGGCCTACGAGGACGAGGTGGTAGAACACTTCGGTGAAACTGCCAAGCTGCTGAATTCACTGACAGAGAGTTACCGGGGCGTTCACAATCACCTCGCCCAGGGTGCCGCCAACCTGTGCCAGGGGCAGGGCCCGGTTTTACTGGACAGGATCGGGGCGCGTGGGGACAGTGCTGAAATCCCGCCGCAGCTGGCCAATGTCCAGCCGCCCCTCGACTACGCGCCCAAGACCTCACCGGACGAAAAAGGCATGCTCAATGAAGAGTTTGGCCTTGATCGCGGCAAGGCCGGCGCCCCCGCCCCCAAGGAGCAGAAGGACCCCGCCTGAGACGGGATCACGCCGCCGGTCCGAACGCAGACCGCTTTATCGCTTTCGATAAAGCGGTGCTGCAGCGAACATCGCTGCGCCGGATCCTCTCCCGGGGCCTGCAGCGCCAACCGCTGGGTGGCGTAGCGCCCGGTGGCGACGTGGATGCCCTCCTCGCCTTGCCCCGGCCCGCATCAGATACAATGCGGGCTCAATCAATCCAACCTGGCCAACGATGACCAACACGCTCAAATTCATAACCTGGCCTGCCATCGCCGGCCTGCTGGCGGCCCTGCTGATACTGGACCGCTGGGTCCTCCCCCAGTCGCCGGTGTCCATCCGGTCGGGAGTGGAGACGGCGAGCTATGCCCGGGCGGTCGCCAGCGCTACCCCCGCGGTGGTCAATATCTATACCGCAAAGCTGGTCACATCCAGGCGCAACCCCCTGCTGGATGATATGTACTTCCGCCGGCTGGCACAGCCCCAGGCCCAGCGCCAGCGTATCGAGCGCTCCCTGGGCTCCGGCGTCATCATGACCGAACAGGGACATATACTGACCAATAACCATGTGATTGCAGGGGCAGACGCCATCCAGGTGCTGCTGCATGACGGCAGATCGGTGCAGGCGGTGGTCATTGCCAGCGACCCGGCCACTGACCTTGCCGTCCTGCAGGTCAACCTGCCCGACCTGCAGCCCATCGAGTTGGGGGATTCCGATCGCACTCGCGTGGGTGACGTGGTGCTGGCCATCGGCAATCCGCTGGGCTTCGGCCATTCTGTAACCCAGGGGATCGTATCGGCGCTGGGTCGGTATGGCCTGCAATCGAGCCTCTACGAGGACTATATCCAGACGGACGCGATCATTCACCTGGGCAACTCGGGGGGTGCCCTGATCGATACCCGGGGGCGCCTTCTGGGCATTAATACCCTGATCTATACGGCCAATAGCCAGCCCAGCCACACTGCCACGGGTATCGGCATCAGCCTGGCCATTCCGGTCAACCTCGCGGTTTTCGTCATGCAGGATCTGATCCGTTACGGCGAGGTAATCCGCGGCTGGCTGGGCGTTAGCGTGGAGCCGGCAGTGCTCCCGGACGGGGAACGAAAGGGGCAGCAGGCCCTGCTGGTCGTGGCAGTCGCGGAGGGTAGCCCGGCCGAGCGGGCGGGCCTGCGCAGAGGCGACATCATTACCCACATCGACGGCGAGGCCGTCGAGGACGGCAGGCTCACGATGCACCGGATCGCCATGCTGCGGCCCGGCGATACGGTCGGCGTTTCAGTGCAGCGGGACCGGCAAAGCCTCGAATTGCGCAGCATCGTCGGCGTGAGGAGCCAGTCGGGCGCCCCGGGGTCCTGATCTATTTCCCGGTAAGGCGCATCTCCGCACTGCGCGCATGGGCGGTCAGGGACTCCCCCCTGGCCAGCGTGGACGCCACGGCACCCAACTCCTGCACGCCCCGCCCACTGCACATGATAATCGAGCTGCGCTTCTGGAAATCGTAGACCCCCAGGGGCGACGAGAAACGGGCACTGCGCGAGGTGGGGAGCACGTGATTGGGACCAGCGCAGTAATCCCCCAGGGACTCCGAGGTGAACGCGCCCATGAAAATGGCGCCGGCATGCTGCACCAGGGGCAACAGGCTCTCCGGGTCCGCCACCGACAGCTCCAGGTGCTCCGGCGCCAGCCGGTTACTCAGGGCCACCGCCTCGTCCAGGTCCCGTGTCCGGATCATCGCCCCGCGACGTGCCAGTGAACTGCGGATGATCTCCGCCCGTTCCATCTCCGGCAGCAGCCGCGCCACACTCGCTGCGACCGCCTCCAGATAGGCGGGGTCGGGCGAGAGCAAGAGCGACTGGGCGTTCTCGTCGTGCTCTGCCTGGGAGAACAGGTCCATCGCCACCCAGTCCGGATCGGTGGAGCCGTCGCCAATCACGAGAATCTCCGAGGGACCGGCGACCATGTCGATGCCCACCCGTCCGAACACCTGCCGCTTGGCTTCCGCCACATAGATATTGCCGGGACCGACAATCTTGTCCACTGCGGGCACCGACACGGTACCAAAGGCCAACGCCGCCACAGCCTGGGCGCCGCCGATGGTAAAAACCCTGTCTACCCCGGCGATATGGGATGCGGCGAGCACCAGGTCATTCAGTTCGCCCGCAGGCGCAGGCACCACCATGACGATCTCCGGCACACCCGCCACTTTCGCCGGCAGGGCATTCATCAGCACGGAGGACGGGTAGCTGGCCTTACCCCCCGGGACGTAAATCCCGGCCCGCGCCAGCGGGGTGATCTTCTGCCCGAGCAGATTGTCCTCGCCATCCCGGTACTGCCAGCTGGTCTGCAGCTGGTGCTGGTGATAGTCGCGAATCCGCCGGGCGGCGTATTCCAGTGCCTCCCGGTGAGCCGGGTCGATGCGCTGCAGGGCAGCCACCCGCCGTTCCGGGGCGACCTCCAGCTGGCTCACCGCATCCACTGCCAACCCGTCGAAGCGTGCGGTGTATTCCAGGAGAGCGGCATCGCCCCGCTGCGCCACATCGGCGATGATGGCCGCGACGGCCTCTGTGACCGACCGGTCGTCTTCATCCTGCCAGGCAGTGAGTTCCCGCAGGCGCGCATCGAAGTCCGCCTGTGCGGTGTCCAGTTGTCGCAGAATGTCAGTCATGGCGCACGATGTCCGCCAGGTCGTCCACAATCCGCTGCACCGCCCCATGCCGGGAGCGCATGGACGCCTTGTTGACGATCAGGCGGGAACTGATGGCGGCGATCTCGTCGAGCGGCTCCATACCGTTGGCGCGCAGGGTATTGCCGGTATCAACGATATCCACGATCAGGTCCGCCAGGTTCATGATCGGCGCCAGCTCCATGGCGCCGTAGAGCTTGATCACGTCCGCATGTTCACCCCGCTGGGCGAAGTGGCGGCGGGCGATATTGACGAACTTGGTCGCCACCCGTATCCGCCCCCCGCTGCCGCGCCAGCCCACGGGGCCGGCTGTCATGAGCCGGCAGCGTGCGATACCCAGGTCCAGCGGCTCGTAGAGGCCCTCCGCGCCGTGCTCCAGCAGGACATCTTTTCCTACCACACCCATGTCGGCGGCACCGTGACGGACATAGGTCGGCACGTCAGTACCGCGGATGATCACCAGCTGCACCCCGGCACGGCTGGTGTCGAAGACCAGCTTGCGGCTCTGATCGATATCCTCCAGCGGTTCGATGCCCGCCCTCGCCAGCAGGGGCAGGGTTTCCCGGAGAATGCGGCCCTTGGTCAGTGCAATGGTGAGAGCTTCACTCATGAGCGTTCCCTGCCCCCTCAATCCGACCGGCGACTGATGGTGGCGCCGAGCAACTGGAGTTTCTCCTCGATACATTCATAACCGCGATCGATATGGTAAATGCGATCCACCTGGGTCGTTCCCTGGGCGACCAGCCCGGCGATGACCAGGCTGGCAGAGGCCCGCAGATCGGATGCCATGACCGGCGCGCCCTGGAGTGCTTCCTGGCCGGTGATCACCGCCGTGTGCCCCTCGATAAGGATGTGCGCACCCATACGATTCATCTCGTGCGCCTGTATCAGGCGATTCTCAAAGATGGTTTCTATCACGGTCGATGTTCCCTCTGCCACTGCATTCATTGCCGTGAACTGGGCCTGCATGTCCGTGGGAAACCCCGGATAGGGCGCGGTCCTGATGTTGACGGCACGGGGCCGACGACCCTCCATATCCAGGCTGATCCAGTCCTCGCCGGTGGCGAGGGTGGCCCCGGCCTCCTCCAGCTTGTGCAGCACCGCCTCCAGGTATTCCGGGCAGGTGTGGCGCAGCATGATCTTCCCGCGGGTGGCCGCCGCCGCCACGAGGAAGGTACCGGTCTCGATGCGGTCGGCCATGACATCGTAGTGACAGCCGTGCAGGCGCTCTACACCTTCGATGACAATGGTGTCCGTGCCCTGTCCGGAAATCCGCGCGCCCATCGCTATGAGGCACTGGGCCAGGTCGACGATCTCCGGTTCCCGCGCTGCATTCTCGATCACCGTACGGCCTTCCGCGAGGGTCGCCGCCATCATGATGTTCTCGGTGCCGCCGACCGTGACCGTCTCCATGAGGATATGGGCGCCCTGCAGGCGACCCTCTACCTCCGCATTGATATAACCCTCCTCCACCCTGATGGTGGCCCCCATGGCCTCGAGCCCCATCAGGTGCAGGTCCACCGGCCGGCTGCCGATAGCGCAGCCTCCGGGAAACGAGACATGGGCCCTGCCGAACCGGGCGACCATGGGTCCCAGCACCAGGATTGACGCCCGCATGGTCTTGACCAGTTCGTAGGGGGCGGCGAATTGGGAGATGGTGTTGGCGTTCACCTCGACACTCTGGTGGTCGCCCATCGTCAGCGTAACGCCCATGGAGCCGAGCAGCTTGATCATGGTGGTGACGTCGTTCAGGTGTGGCAGGTTGCCGATGGTCACCCGTTCGTCGGTAAGCAGCGTCGCCGCCAGAATCGGCAGTGCCGCGTTCTTCGCACCTGAAATGCGCAGTTCGCCGGTAAGCGGCTTGCCGCCCTGTATGATCAGTTTGTCCACGGGTTCTCCAAGAGAGGGTAAGGCTCAGGCGCGCGCCTGCCACTCCGCCGGGGTGAAGGTGCGAATATTCACCGCGTGAATGCTGCCGTCCGCGATCTGCTCGTTCAGTGCCCCATAGACCAGCTGTTGTTTCCTGACGGGGCGAAGACCCTCGAACACCTCGCCGATCGCGATAATGTCATAGTTGCTGCCCTCGCCCTGGACATGGAACTCGCAATCCTTCAGGTGAGTCTGCAACAGGACCTTGACAGTGGCAGCGTCCATAATTTCTCTCCGGTACCGTGCGCTCCCGGCGTGGACGGGGTCGCGCGAAAAAAAACGGGCATTTTAGGAGAAATCAGGCGGGATATCGACCGGTATCTCTACCGCCGGCTTCAGGTGTCCACCTCGGTGGTGGTCCAGTTATCGATGACCAGATCCAGATTGCCATCATGCTCACGGGCCGAAGCCTGGAACTGGTTGCGATATATCTCACCCAGGTTGACGCTTTCAATGATCACGTTGCGCAGCTTCCACTCACCCGACCGGTCCCGCCCCATCTGGTACATCACGACGTAGGGCTCTACCTCCTCACTGAAAACCAGCTGGCGAACCGATACCGGAGCGCCGTCTTTCTGGTCTTCTGCCGGGTCACTGATCTCGATGCGCGACCCGCCAAACGCGAGCAGTCCCTTGCCGTACGTATGCACCAACCCGGCCCGGATCACCTCGGTGAAGCGGTCGAGCTGGTCTTTCAGCAGGGCCCGCCCCGCCTTATCCAGTGAGCGATACCGCTCGCTCGTGGCGTAGGGCCCCATTACCCCCCGGGCAAAGCCGCGATAATCGACCACAGGATCCAGGATGGCCTGGATCTGCTCGTAATAGCGGTCGGGGTCTTCCTCGAAATAGCCGTCGGCCTCGGAAACCACCGACATCACCCGACTGGTGGTGTCGCGCACCACCTGGTGGGCGGTATTTGCCTGCGCCGCTGATTGGCCGGCAGCCAGTACAGAAACCGCCAGCCACAGGCCCAGCACCCAAACAGTTCGAAACTTTGACATTATTCCGGCTCCCCAAATTGCCACTATCAACGCCTGCAATGCCCTGTATAATCCGGTCGTTCGACCAGGCCATCTACCCATCCCGGACACAGGCGCCAACACCCTTGTATGACAACACGCCTGCCCCCACGGTTCCACTGCGCGGCGGGGCGCACACTTTAACAGGATTTGCATCCCTATGGTGATAGCTACCATTGCCATCCTGGTGGGTTTTGCCCTGCTGATCTGGAGTGCGGACCTGTTCGTGGCCGGCGCTGCCTCTATCGCCGAAAATCTGGGGCTCTCCCCCATCATTATCGGCCTCACCATCGTATCTATGGGCACCTCGGCACCGGAAGTGCTGGTCTCCATTACCGCTTCACTGGCCGGCTCGGGTTCACTGGCGATCGGTAACGCCATCGGCTCGAATATTGCGAATATCGGACTGGTGCTGGGCATCACCCTGCTGGCAGTGCCCCTGATGGTGGACCGCAGGTGCATGCGAAGAGAGGTACCCACCTTGCTGGTGGTCACACTGGGCACCGGCTTGCTGTTACTCGATGAACACCTGTCTCGCCTGGACGGCTCGCTGATGCTGGGCGCGCTGGCTTTGTTGTTCGTGCAGATGGTGCGCAGCCAGTCGACGGACCCCGATCTGGCACAGGAAGCCGAGGAGGAACCTCTGCCCCACCTCAAGCCCCTGCGCGCCTGGCTGACCTTTGTGTTCGGTCTGGTGCTGCTGATCGGCAGCTCCCGCCTGCTGGTCTATGGCGCGGTCGTCACCGCCCAGGAACTGGGCGTATCGGAGCTGGTCATCGGCTTGACCGTGGTGGCCATCGGGACCAGCCTTCCGGAACTGGCCGCCACCCTCGCCAGCGCCCTGCGCGGCCATACGGAAATCGCCCTGGGGAACATCATCGGCTCCAACCTGTTCAACCTGCTGGCCGTGATGTCGCTGCCAGGCATCATCGACCCCCAGGCGCTCGATGCGATGGTACTGTCCCGGGACTATGCCGTGATGACTTTCCTGACCGTGTTCCTGGCCGGCGCCCTGTACATGAGCCACATGCGCAGCGCATCCACCCGGATCCACTCCTACGTCGGACGAACGGTCGGGATGTTGTTAGTGTCATTCTACGCGCTGTATTATTACCTGCTTTACGCCACCTTATAGCACCCGAGCGAACTCATGACCGGCAACACGGCATTCAATTACACGGCTTCAGCGCAGCGCACCATCCGCATGGAAGCCGATGCTGTCGCCGACCTCGAAGGTCGCGTCGGTGCCGAATTCGACCTCGCCTGCAACCTGCTGCTTGCCACGCAAGGCCGGGTGATCGTTACCGGTATGGGTAAATCCGGTCACATAGCCCGCAAAATCGCCGCGACCCTGGCCAGCACAGGCACACCCGCTTTCTTCGTACACCCGGGAGAGGCCAGCCACGGCGATATGGGAATGATCACCGCTGAAGATGCCGTGATCGCCCTCTCCAACAGCGGCGCGGTGCCGGAAATCGTCACCCTGCTCCCACTGCTCAAGCGCCTGGGGACCCGACTGATCAGCATGACCGGCAACCCGGACTCGGCCCTGGCAAAGGCGTCCGATGCCCACCTGGACACCGGCGTGGCTACCGAGGCCTGTCCGCTGGACCTGGCGCCCACGTCCAGCACCACAACGGCCCTGGTGATGGGCGACGCCCTGGCAATCGCCTTGCTGGAGGCCCGCGGCTTCACGGCGGAGGACTTTGCCTTTTCCCATCCCGGCGGTACGCTGGGCAAGAAACTGCTGCTCAAGGTCGGGGATGTCATGCGCAGTGGCGGGGCCGTTCCTGCGGTCAGCACCGTCACCCCCCTGTCCCAGGCACTGCTTGAAATCAGCAATAAGGGCCTGGGCATGACCACCGTGCTGGATGAGGCGGGACGTCTGGCAGGGGTGTTCACTGACGGCGACCTGCGCCGCGCGCTGGACAACCGCATCGACATCAACGAAACCCGCATGGACCAGCTCATTTCCAGGGGTGCCAAGACCGTGAACCCGGACATGCTGGCGGCAGAAGCCATGCGCATCATGGAAGAAAACGAGATCAGTTCGCTGGTCGTCCTGGACAACGCCGGCGACGTTGCCGGGGTCATACATCTCATGCACCTGTTGCACGCGGGTATCGCGTGACCGGCCAGCAGAACCCTGCGGGGTTGCAGTCCCAGGCCGCGCGGGTTCGCCTGCTGGCACTCGACGTGGACGGCGTACTGACGGACGGCAGCATCTACTACGGCAACAACGGCGAGGAGCTGAAGGCCTTCAACATCCGCGACGGGCTGGGCATAAAACTGCTCCAGCGTGCCGGCGTCAGCGTTGTCATCATCACCGGCCGCCAGTCTGAAATTGTCGCCCGCCGCGCCCGGGAGCTGGGCATCAGCGACGTGGTGCAGGGGCGCGAGGACAAATGTGCCGCCCTGCTGGAAATCTGCACCGCCCGCGGGCTGCGCCCGGAAGATTGTGCCTATATGGGCGACGACCTGCCCGACCTGGGAGCGGTCGTGGCCGCGGGCCTGGGCTTGACCGTCGCAGGCGCCGCCGGCCCCGTCGCGGCGGCGGCAGACTGGCAGAGTGAGCTTGCGGGCGGGAGGGGCGCGGTCCGTGAGGCCTGCGAATTCATCCTGTCCGCCAAGGGGGAACTGGCGGCGATGGAGGCGCAATTCCGCTGATGCCTCACCCATTCCTGCAACTGCTCCTCGCTATCACGCTGGTTTTCGCGGCCAGTTATTTCTGGAAGTCCAGAACCGGCCTCGAGCCCGACCCGAAGACCAGCGCCCAGCGACAGGGACTTCCCCAGACCTATCTGGAGCAAACCAGCAGCTGGGCCTACAGCAAGCAGGGAATGCTGACGCAGATCCTGGAGGCCGCCAGCGCAGAGCACTTCTCCCGCGGCGACCAGACCCTGATGCGGGAGCCCCGCTTCTATGTCCACAATGGTAACGACAAGACCTGGTCAGCCACTGCGACCCAGGGACGTTTCCGTCACCGGGCCGAAAAGCTGCTGCTGAGCCAGGGGGTGACCCTGTCCCACGACCAGACCGGCGGCCACCTGGAAACCCGGGCGATGGTGATCGACGTGAAAAACAGGATTGCCACTTCCAAGAAACCCGTTACCATCACCCAGGGTCCTCACCTAACCCGAGCCAAGGGAATGGTGGCGCACCTGGAAGAGGAAACGATTCTGTTATCGCCCAACGTTGAGAGCACCTATGTCCTGCCACAATCCTGAGCAGCCCGGAAAAACCCTGAACCGGTGGGCGGCACTGCTTCTGTTGTTCGCGCTCCTGCCGGCCGGGCAGGGCCTGGCCCTGCCGGGTGACCGCGAGCAGCCCATTCACATCACCGCGGACCAGGCCCTGCGCGACGAAAAAAAAGGGCTCACGGTCTACAGCGGCAATGTCCGCATGAACCAGGGCAGCCTGAGCATCGACGCGGACAAGCTGACCATATACCACCGGGCCGATGAAGTCGGCCAGATCATCGCCGAAGGTGAGCCCGCCCGCATGCAGGAGCAGCCGGAGCCGGACAAGGGGATGATCTACGCCCGCGCCCGCGTGATCACCTACTACAGGGATGAGGACCGGGTACATCTGCAGCAGGATGCCCATATCGAACGGGACGGGGCTATCGTGACCGGCAACTCGATCGACTACCTGATCGCGGAACAGCTGGTGCGGGCCGACTCGGACCACGACCAGAGCGGCAGCCGGGTTCAGGTCGTCATTCCGCCCCAGGCAATCAGCCAGGAAGAGGAAGAGAAAGACGATGGCGCAACTGTCGGCGAGTAACCTGGCCAAGGCCTACCGCGGCAGGGAGGTCGTACAGGACGTTTCCCTGAGCATCGAGAGCGGCCAGGTCGTGGGACTGCTGGGCCCCAACGGCGCGGGCAAGACGACCTGTTTCTACATGATCATCGGCATCATCCGTGCGGATCGCGGCACCATCATCATCAATGGCGAGGATATCACCGCCCTGTCGATGCACGAGCGCGCCAGGCGCGGAATCGGCTACCTGCCGCAGGAAGCCTCCATTTTCAGAAGGCTCTCCGTGGGGGACAATATCCTCGCGATCCTGGAGACCCGACCCGACCTCAACCGTGCCCAGCGCCTGGAGCGGCTGGACCAGCTGCTGGATGAGTTCCACGTGGGACACCTGCGCGACAACCTGGGCCAGTCACTGTCCGGTGGCGAGCGGCGCCGCATCGAAATAGCGCGCGCCCTGGCCATGGAGCCGGATTTCATCCTGCTGGACGAACCTTTCGCGGGTGTGGACCCCATATCCGTCAACGACATCAAACAGATCATCAACCACCTGCGCGAGCGCGGTATCGGCGTCCTGATCACGGACCACAATGTCCGGGATACCCTGGACATCTGCGAGCGCGCCTTCATCGTCGGCGAGGGCCACATTATCGCCGACGGGTCCGCCGAGGAAATCCTGGGTAATGCCAGGGTGCGTCAAATCTACCTGGGCGAACAATTCCACCTGTAGCGGCCTGCGCCCACCGGTTTGCCGCACCCTTTTGGCACCGGCAAAAACCCTGATTGAGAAACCGGTCACGTCCAGGCATGAAATTAAGCAATTATCGAGCCAAACTGTTGCCTCCCGCCGGCGAGCAGGACTACACTGATAGTAGAAAGGCCGGTACAGCCACGACGGCAAAACGGGCCAGGCGGGAATAAAACACAGCTCGATGAAGCAATCGCTACAACTCAAACTTGGTCAGCAGCTGACGATGACACCCCAGCTGCAGCAGGCCATACGATTGCTGCAACTGTCCACGCTCGACCTGCAACAGGAGATCCAGCAGGCGATCGAGAGCAACCCGATGCTGGAGGTGGCCGAGAACGAGGATGATGCAGAGGGTCCCGATCAGCCGGAACGGGATCAGGAAGCCTCGGGAGACGGGCCGCTGGAGAGTCTGGAGCGAGCCGCCTCCGACAGCACCAGTGAGAGTGACGACTGGGATCCGGCGATACCCGAAGACCTCCCGGTGGACGCCCAGTGGGACGACCTGCTGCCCTCGGGATCAGCACCCCCCCGTGCCGCGGATGACAACTCAGACACCGATTTCGAGAATCGCAGCTCCGCGGGGGATTCGCTGCAGGAACAATTGCTGTGGCAGCTGAATCTGACGCGGCTATCAGATACCGACCGTGTTATCGCCCTGACGATTATCGATGCTACCGACGGTAACGGGCGGCTGACCGTGACCCTCGAAGAGCTGCACAGCATGCTCAGCGAGGATCTGGATATCGACCTGGACGAAGTCGTGGCAGTGCTTCACCGCCTGCAGCAGTTCGAACCCGCCGGGGTCTGTACGCGGGACCTGCAGGAATGCCTGCTGGTACAGCTGCAACAGCTGCCACCGTCCACGCCGTGGCTGGAACAGGCACGCACCCTGCTTACCCGGCATATCAACCAGTTGACCAACGGCGACTACCGCCAGGTCATGCGGCGGACACGGCTTAGCGAGAGTGAACTGAAACAGGTCCTCGCGCTGATACAGACACTGGACCCCAACCCCGGCCAATCGGCCACCCCGGACGTGACCGAGTACGTGGTGCCGGACGTGTTCGTCAGCAAGAAAAACGGGCGCTGGCTGGTCGAGCTCAATCCCGACATCGCCCCGAAGCTGCGGATCAACAGCGATTATGCGAGCCTCATCAAGCGGGCTGACAACAGTGCGGACAACACGTTTTTGCGCGACAATCTGCAGGAGGCGCGCTGGTTCCTGAAGAGCCTCTACAGCCGGAATGAGACTTTGATGAAAGTCGCTGCAAAAATCGTGGAACACCAGCGCAACTTTCTGGAATATGGGGAAGAGGCGATGAAGCCACTCGTGCTGCACGATATCGCCGAGGCGGTGGAAATGCACGAGTCAACCATCTCCCGGGTAACCACCAACAAGTACATGCATACGCCGCGCGGCATTTTCGAGCTGAAGTTTTTCTTCTCCAGCCATGTGTCGACCACCTCGGGAGGCGAGTGCTCCTCCACGGCCATTCGCGCCCTGATCAGGAAGCTCGTGGCGGCGGAGAACCCGCGCAAACCCCTCAGCGACAACAAGATCACACAGCTGCTGGAGGAACAGGGGATCAAAGTTGCCAGGCGCACGATCGCCAAGTACCGCGATGTACTGATGATTCCCCCGTCCAACGAACGCAAGAGATTGGTCTAGACTTGAATATCATCCGGCCCGGCCGGAGCAACCTGAAGAAGGAGCTTTTTATGCAATTGAATGTCAGTGGTCACCACGTCGAAGTCACAGACCCCCTGAGGGAATATGTCGAGAGCAAATTCGAGCGCCTGCAGAGACACTTTGACCAGATCACCAACACCCAGGTCACGCTGATCGTCGAAAAGATGGTACAGAAAGCGGAGGCCACCGTGCATATATCGGGGGCAGAAATATTCGCTGCAGCGGAGGACGCCGACATGTATGCTGCTATCGATTCAATGGCTGACAAGCTCGACCGTCAGCTGATCAAGCACAAGGAAAAGTCACGAGGACATTGACGCCCCGCCATGCAACCCCTCAGCGAGATCCTGACCCCGGCGCGAACCGTCTGTCACGCGCCGGGCTCCAGCAAGAAAAAACTGTTCGAGACCATTGCTAAAATCATCAGTGATGATCAACCGTCACTGCCCCATGATGAGGTCTTTGCGCAGCTCATTGCCAGGGAGAAGCTGGGCAGCACCGGGCTCGGACAGGGAATCGCCATTCCCCACTGCCGGGTGAGCCACTGCACCGAACCCCTGGGAACCCTGCTGACCCTTGAGGTGCCGGTAGACTTCGAAGCACCGGACGACTTACCGGTCGACCTGCTCTTTGTTCTGCTGGTGCCGGAGGAGGCTCACCAGCAACACCTGGATATCCTCGCAGGTATCGCCCACCTGTTCAGCCAGGCGGAATTCTGCACCCGCCTGCGGACGGCCACGGACAGCAGGGCGCTGTATGACATAGCCATTAGCAGCGTGGAGTAATAACCAGGATCATGCAATTGATCATCATCAGCGGTCGTTCGGGGTCCGGCAAGAGCACGGCGCTCCACCAGCTTGAAGACGAGGGTTATTACTGCATCGATAACCTGCCTGTGGCCCTGCTGCCGTCCCTCGTCAAGGAAACCGGTCGCGATGAATTCCTCCACTTCCAGGGCACAGCGGTCTGCATCGATGCCCGCAATGCCTGGAAAGACCTGGAAAACTTCAGCGCCATTATGGATACCCTGCCGGAGAGCGTGGACAGCCGGATTCTGTTTCTGGAGGCCCAGGACAACGCCCTGATAAAGCGCTTCAGTGAAACCCGGCGCAGGCATCCGCTGACCAGTGACTCAATGCCACTGGCAGAAGCCATCGACCGGGAGCGCCACCTGCTGGAGCCGATCGCCAGTAACGCCTCCCTGGTGCTGGACACCAGCCAGATGACGATCTACGAATTGCGCGATGCCATCAAGCAGCGCCTGCTGGGAAACAGCAGTGGCAAGATGTCCCTGTTGTTTGAATCCTTCGGCTTCAAACGGGGAGTACCTACCAATGCGGACCTGGTATTCGACGTGCGCATGCTGCCCAACCCGCACTGGGTTCGGGAACTGCGACTGAAGAGCGGCCTGGACCGCGAGGTGCGGGATTTCCTCGAGTCCCAGCCAATGACCGAAGAGCTGTTCGAGGACATCTGCGCCTACCTGGACCGCTGGCTGCCCCGCTACCGGGACAGCAACCGCAGCTATATGACGGTGGCACTGGGTTGTACGGGCGGGCAGCACAGGTCAGTCTATCTGACCGACCGCCTGTTCCAGGTCTATCGCGAACACGCCACGGATATCCACATCAGACACAGGGAACTCAGCGCTTGATCCAGACCAAGGTCACCATCATCAACAAGCTGGGCCTGCACGCCCGTGCATCGGCCAAGCTCGTGGACTGCGCCGCTGCCTTCTCCAGTAAAATCCGCGCCGGCAAGGACGGTCAAATGGTCGACGCAAAGAGCATCATGTCCGTCATGATGCTGGCGGCAGGGAAAGGCACGGAACTGGAACTGCAGATCGAGGGCGATGACGAAACAGCCGCCCTGGAGGCACTGCAGGCGCTGATCGACAACCGGTTCGGTGAAGCGGAGTAACCGGCTGTAACTAATCACATTGTTGTGGATTAACCTTTAACGGATAATTCCCTGCAACGAGGCACGGCCCATTCCGGGCGCCTTCGACGGGGAATCATGACGCCACAAACGACATCGCAAAAAACCATGGACAGGCTCTCTGCAGCCCTGGACAGCGGTACGTTCATCGATGTCCGGCGGATGCTGAACGGGCTTCCCCCCGCCGATGTTGCCCACCTGCTGGAGTCATCCCCGCCAAAATTCCGCCACATCCTCTGGCAGATGGTGGACGCCGACAACGAAGGCGAAACCCTCAACGAACTGGGCGATGAACTGCGCGCGCAATTTCTCAGCGGCATGGAAGCGGCCGAGGTTGCACAGATCACCGAGGGGCTGGACGACGATGACGTCGCCGACATCCTGCAGCAGTTACCTGACAGGATCACCTGGGAAGTCCTCAACGCGATGGACCATCAGGACCGCTCACGTCTCGAGCAGGTCATGTTCTACCCCGAGGACACGGCCGGCGGCCTGATGAACACCGACACCATTACGATCCGGGCCCGGTTGACCCTGGATGTAGTGCTCCGCTACCTGCGCCGTCACGAAGAGATCCCCGAAATGACAGACCACCTCATCGTGGTCAACCGCTCGGACCAGTTCATCGGCCTGCTGCCACTGCGCACGCTGCTGGTGTCGGACCCATCGGTCTCGGTGCGCGAAATGATGGTGACCGACCAGCAGCCGATCCCCGTCGACCTGCCCGATACCGAAGTGGCGCGCCTGTTCGAGCGCAACGACTGGGTGTCTGCACCCGTCGTCGACGAGAACGGCAAGCTGCTGGGACGCATCACCATCGACGACGTGGTGGACGTAATCCGGGAAGATGCGGACCACTCTCTCATGTCCATGGCAGGCCTTGGCGAAGACGAGGACACCTTTGCCCCGATATTACGCACCGCGCCGCGGCGAGCTGTCTGGCTTGGCATCAACCTGATCACCGCCTTCATCGCCGCCTCCGTGATCAACCTGTTCCAGGGCACCATCGAGAAAGTTGTTGCCCTTGCCGTGCTCATGCCCATCGTGGCCTCCATGGGCGGCATAGCCGGCACCCAGACCCTGACGGTACTGGTGCGCGGCATCGCCATGGGACAGGTAGGGCGTAACAACCAGATGTGGCTGATCAATCGCGAGCTGGTCATCGGTATCCTGAATGGCGTCCTGTGGGCTGCCGTGGTCGCGGTGGCGGCATCCCTGTGGTTCGAGGACTGGAGTATCGGCCTGATCATCGCGGCGGCGATGGTCATCAACCTGGTGACCGCCGGACTCACCGGGGCTGTCCTGCCGTTGCTGATGACCCGTGCAAAGATCGACCCCGCACTGGCCGGCGGCGTGGTGCTTACCACCGTGACCGACGTGGTCGGGTTCGTCTCGTTCCTTGGCCTGGCGACCCTGTTCTATGCCTGACCGCGACCATGAGGTAAATGACACTGGCGACGAGGCCATCAGCAAGAGTGCGCTCAAACGCCGTATGACGGGGCTGCAACAGCTCGGTGAGCAGCTCACCCGCCTCAGCGACAAACAGCTGTCCCGGGTACCGCTCTCCGATGAGCGCCTGCTGCTGGCGATTGACGAGGCGCGACGCATCCGCAGCAACAGCGCCCGCCGCAGGCACCTGCAATTCATTGGCAAGCTCATGCGCGACATTGATCCGGAGCCCATTGAACGCGCCCTTGAGGCCATGGACCAGCAGGCGCGAAAGTCACACGACGCCTTCCACGAACTGGAACAACTTCGTGACCAGTTGCTGGCGGAGGGGCCAGATGGCATGGAGCGGGCCCTGCAGCGCTGGCCACAGGCCGACCGCCAGCATCTCCGTCGCCTGATTCTCCAGCACCAGCGCGAAGTTCAGCGCAACAGCGCCCCCGCGGCCAGCCGCAAGCTGTTCCGCTACCTGCGGGAGTTACAGGAACTTTACGGCTGATCGGCCGGGGCCGGCACCTCAGTGCCGAGGGTGGCCGGGGGCCAATCGCCGGCGGGGGGCACGATGAGCCCGCCCGGGTCGGGTTGCAGGGACTCAGGCACCGGTCCCTGGCCGGCGGACACCTCGCCCTTTTCGCTGCGGCTGGAGCCGTCACCCCAGATACGATCGAATTCCAGCCGGGGGTCGTTCCAGCTGCCGCCGATGCTGTAGAGGGCGCTGGACAGAAGATCGAACTGCTTTTCAAACAACTTGCTCACTACAAAGACACCGGCCGCGACGGGCAGCCCCCCCGCGAGGGCCGCGACCCAGGGGAGATTGTTGGCCACCGGCAGGGTAGCCACCATCCTGCCATCGATGGCCTGGGTCGATACATCCGAAACGCCGCTGAACTGGAAGCGACTGGTCGCGCCGCGCACATCCAGCTGAGCGACTTCAATGATTCCCGGGTGAAAATCGACATCTCCCTGAACCGTATCGAAGGGGATGCCGGATTCGAACATGTGCGTCAGGCTCAGACGCTGCAGAATGCTGGTCAGGTTGAGAATCCCAACCACCTTGAGCGCACCGGTGGCGCCCGCAGGGGCCTCCAGGAAACGCCCCCGCCCGATGTTTACCCGCATGGAACCCTCGGCATCCTGCAGGGAAAAATCCTGGGGCGCCCCGGGCCAGTGCAGCGTCAGGTCGAGCCCGCCCTGATCGGTTTCCAGCACACGCTCGTAGCCCAGACCGGCCAGGGTCTCGCCGAAATCGTCGAAGGCCAGGCTGACCTCCAGCTGCGTCCCCGCCGGTTGGGACTGCTGCCAGCGAAGCCGGGCGGGCGCAGCCGGTTCCAGACGCAGGCCGACGAGTTCGCCGGTAACATTGTCCGCCCGCAGTTCCGCTCCCTGGCTGCGCAGCTCGAAGGCCAGCCGGCCCAGCGCCCGGTCACCATCGCGCAGCTCCCCGATGGTTACATCCAGGTCCGGGATCTCCAGGGGGTCACGCTCCGGGTCTGTCGACAGGTCGAGCAGATCAAATCCTGCAAGGTCCAGCAGGTTGACCTCGAGAGTGGACGCGACACCGGGAGATCCCAGCTGCAGTGCACCCTGCAGCCAATCCGTCTGCAACTCAAGGCGCCATTGGCCCTCCGCCTGACCCAGGTCGAGCACGACATCCTGCACTTCCTGGTCCAGCAGGGCCAGCTTATCGGCCCGCAGGGCCTCTACAGAGATGGACGGAAACGCCGCGACAGATTTATCGGGCAGGGAGTCGCCGGCCCTACCGGCCGCCAGTGCTGCAGCGGCGCCCGCCTGCTCTTCCGGCACCCCGGCGTCAAGGGCCTGCGTACCGGACTGCGCCGCGGGCTGGTCGATCAGATCCAGGGAAAAATAGGTTTCCAGAAACCGGCTCCAACCATCCCCATCCAGCAGGGGGAGGTGACCGGTAATGCGAAAACGCCCCGGCTCGAGGGGAGCCGGGGCGGCATTAAACGCCAGCGCCCCGCCCTGTAGCGCGCCCTGCTCCAGCGCGAGCAGCAGCCTGACACCGCCCTCCAGGGCAAAATCAAGCCGCATTGCCGGTCCGCCCAGAGGCATCTCGAAACGCAGCGGCCGCGACTCTTCTGCGGTGGTGCGCCATGGCGGCGGCAGGTCCAGGCTGATACCCTGCAGGTCGGATGAGGCGGTTAGCTGGCCGGGCTTACCCGGCGGGAAGCGCAGCTGCAGATCGACCGCAGCCCGTCCACGCGCAAACCCGAGCAGTTCCAGATCCAGCCAGCGCTGCACCTCCGCCATCTCCACCCGGGTCGCCAGGGCGACCTCCACCGCCTGCAACCCCTGGCCCGATGCGCCCGACTGCACCTGCGCAGTCACCGGTTCACCCCAGAGTTCTGCCGTCAGGTCACGGGACGCAAAGCCGCGCTGCCAGTGGTAGTCGAACTCTCCGGTCACACCGCGCAGGGGCAGATCCCCGGGCTCGATCTGTATATCCACTTCCCGCCAGCGGGTATTCACCTCCACCTGCGGGGGCGGGGCGTCACCGGCCAGGACAAGCTGCAGTTGCAACCGGGTGGCGATATCACCCGTCATCTGCCAAGCCGCGAAGGTATCTCCGACATACTGCCGTAACGGGGAATTATTCAGTACCGCCAGGCCGTCTGCAGCGGGTCCGTCGAGACGGGCATCCACCGCCAGCATCATCGCCCCGGCCGGAGCCATCCAGGCCTCCGCTGACAGCTGCTCTACCCTGGAGCCGAAGATCTGCGCACTTTCCGACCAGACACTGACATCGGTATCGTCGATCAGCAGGAGACCATCGAACGTCCCCAGGGGGGGCCAATCGGGCTGGTAGTCGAGAGTGGTATCGGCCATATTCAGGAACAGCTGTATCGTCCGCAGGGTGTCCGAGTCGGACTGCAGGCTGCCCCGCCAGATGAAACCTGCCTGCTCGACTTTCCCTTCACCGATGCTGGCGGACAACCAGTTCTGCAGATCCGGGTTGAGAATATACGGAAGGTATTTGGCGCGGCGGGAGGCGCTCGAGTCCGTCAGGCCCACCAGCAGGTCCATTTCCAGGCCCACCGGGTCGGCATCGAAGGGTACGTTCAGAGCGAACAGGACCTTGGGCGCCCCCTCTTCTGCCCTTGCCTGCACCAGACCGCTGGAGAGCCTGAGGGACTGCTCATCCCAGTCGATCCCGATGGTACCGTGAATGTCATCGTACGCCAGCGGCTCCCGGTAAACCGTGGGGAAATCCAGCGAGAGGTCGCGACTGTCCAGCACGACAAAGCCGCCGCCATCGGCCAGCTCCAG
>JAHEEV010000204.1 GCA_024640505.1 Halieaceae bacterium | reverse complement strand
AGGGGGATGAGTACATGATCGCCTCCGAAAGCGTTGCCCTGGACGTATTGGGTTTCACCCTGCTGGATGATGTGGCGCCGGGAGAGGCTATATTCATAGACATGCACGGGGTGCTGCACCGTCGCCAGTGCGCCGAAAACCCGAGCCTCAGGCCCTGTATCTTCGAGCATGTCTATTTTGCCCGGCCGGACTCCATGATGGATGGTATCTCGGTGTACAAGACCCGTATGCGCCAGGGGGAAACCCTGGCCAAGAAAGTGCGCCGCGAGCGGCCGGACCTGGAAATCGATGTCATCATACCCATTCCGGATACCAGCCGGATTGCTGCCCAATCCATGGCCACGGCGCTCGGGATCAAGTTTCGCGAGGGGTTCATGAAGAACCGCTATATCGGGCGCACGTTTATCATGCCCGGCCAGAAGCAGCGCAAGAAATCCGTGCGCCAGAAGCTCAACCCCGTGCCGCTGGAATTTGAGGGGAAAAATGTGATGCTGGTGGACGACTCCATCGTGCGCGGGACAACCTGTCAGCGGATCATCCAGATGGCCAGGGATGCCGGGGCCAGGCAGGTGTATTTCGCCTCGGCGGCGCCGCCGGTGCGCTACCCCAATGTCTACGGGATCGATATGCCCTCAGCCTCTGAACTGATCGCCCATAACCGGAGCGAGGCCAAGGTCTGCAAGAAAATCGGGGCGGACTGGCTGGTCTACCAGGACCTGGATGACCTGATAGAGTGTTCCCTTGAGGGCAATCCCAAAGTGGACGGCTTCGATTGCTCGGTGTTCAACGGCGAGTATATTACCGGCGATGTAGACCAGAATTACCTGGACCGGGTGCACTCCCTGCGGAACGACGAGGCGCAGGCCCAGCGCCGGGCGGTGCTGCAGGCGGAGGGAGCCGTGGTCGGTTTGCACAACGACGCGTGAGCAGGCATGAGTAACGACAGCGACAAAAGCGCCCTGGAAGGCGCGCACCTGGACACGCTTGCGGTCAGGGCGGGGATAGCGCGTACGCCGGAGGGAGAACACTCCGAGCCTATTTTCACCACCTCCAGCTATGTCTTTGACGATGCGGCAGATGCGGCGGCGCGATTTGCCGGCGACGTCCCGGGTAACGTCTATTCCCGCTATACCAATCCCACGGTGCGAACCTTCGAGGAGCGCATCGCGGCGCTCGAGGGAGGTGAAGCCGCGGTGGGAACATCATCCGGTATGGCTGCGATCCTGAGTGTCTGTATGGCACTGCTCAAGACGGGCGATCACGTCATCTGTTCGCGCAACGTATTCGGCACCACCGTCAACCTCTTTGGTAAATACATGGCGAGGTTCGGGGTTGAGGTCAGCTTTGTGCACCTGCTGGATCTGGCCCAGTGGCGCGCGGCGGTCCGGCCGAATACCGCCATGCTGTTTCTCGAGACGCCCTCCAATCCCCTGTGCGAAGTGGCAGATATGGACGCCCTGTCGGCGCTGGCCCGCGAGAGCGACGCCCTGCTGGTGGTGGACAATTGCTTCTGTACACCGGCACTCCAGACGCCGCTGGCGCTGGGAGCGGATATCGTGGTGCATTCCGCGACCAAGTATCTGGATGGACAGGGCCGCTGTGTTGGCGGCGCGGCCGTCGGCGGTCGCGAACACATGGAGGAGGTCCTTACCTTCCTGCGCACCTGCGGCCCCACCATGAGCCCGTTCAACGCCTGGGTTTTTCTCAAGGGACTGGAGACCCTGCGCCTGAGGATGGAGGCCCACAGTCGCGCCGCGCTGGAACTGGCCCGCTGGCTGCAGCAGCAGCCGCTGGTCGAGCGGGTCTATTACGCCGGTCTCGAGGATCACCCGGGGCATGCCCTGGCACAGCGGCAGCAGCGGGCCTTCGGTGGCGTGCTCTCCTTTGCGGTACGGGGTGGCCGGAAACAGGCCTGGCAGTGTATCGATGCGACACGGATCATGACACTCACCGCCAACCTGGGTGATGCCAAAACGACCATCGTGCATCCGGCGACAACCACCCATGGCCGGTTGAGTGAGAGCGAGCGGGCAGAAGCCGGCGTGACCGAAAACCTGATCCGCGTATCAGTCGGCCTGGAGCACGTGGACGATCTCAAGGCCGACCTGCAGCGTGGCCTGGACGCTCTGGACTGAGCGACCATTCGGGCGGGGACATAACGGGGGCACTATTTTGCAGGGAATAATCGATGCGGCGGTCGCCGAAGTGGGTAAAGTACTGCTGGGCAAGGAGCCACAGATCCGGCTGGCACTTTGCTGTCTATTTGCCCGCGGCCACCTGCTGATCGAAGACCTGCCCGGCATGGGCAAAACCACTTTGTCGCACGCTTTGGCGGATGTGCTGGGTCTGTCCTGGAAACGCGTACAGTTCACCAGCGACCTGCTCCCGGCGGATATTCTCGGCGTTTCGGTCTACAACCGTAACGACGCCAGCTTCTCCTTTCATCCCGGGCCTATTTTCACCCAGTTGCTGCTGGCGGACGAAATCAACCGCACCACGCCCCGCACACAGAGTGCACTGCTGGAAGCCATGGCAGAGGGTCAGGTGACCGTCGAGGGAGAGACGCGACCACTCCCCGAGCCCTTCTTCGTCATTGCCACCCAGAACCCGATTCACCAGTCGGGCACCTACCCGTTGCCGGAGAGCCAGCTGGACCGGTTCCTGATGCGGCTCGAGCTGGGCTACCCGCATCCACGGGCAGAGCGGGAAATGTTCGAGCGCGGCCAGACGGCAGCCGGACAGCGGGTCCGGGTCGTGCAACGTATCGACGGGGAGCAGCTGGACGCGATCCGCTCAGCAGTGGCCGAGGTGCACGCCTCGGACAATCTGCTGGACTACCTGCAGCGGCTCGTGGCCTATACGCGCCAATCGGCGGAGTTCGCCGTGGGCCTGTCCCCCCGTGGTGCACTGGCCCTGCTCGACTGCGCCCGGACCTGGGCCGTGATGCACAACCGCTCCCACGTGGTACCGGAGGACCTGCAAATGATCTTACCGGCGGTCGCCGGTCATCGCCTGGTTCCCAGCGGGGATTACGCCGGCGACAGCCTGGCCCTGGTGGCGCTGTTGCAGCGCAACGTGGATGTAATCCGCCCCTGACGGGAGCCCACCATGCCGGCGACGAGTGACAGTGCAGCGCGGCAGGACCTTCGCGCCCGTCTGCGTCAACGATTCCAGGCGTGGGTCAACCGGCGCATTCCGCCGGCCCGCTCGGTCACCCTGGACCAGAAACGCATCTTTATCTTTCCCTCCCGCACGGGATTCTTTTTCGGCCTGTCACTTTTCCTGATGCTGCTGGTGGCCATCAACTACGAGAACAATATGGGTTATGCAGTGACGTTCCTGCTGGCGACGCTGTTCGTGATTGCCATCCTGCATACCTACGCCAACCTCTCCGGACTGACCATTCACGCCTTGCGGGCCCGCCCGGCATTTCCCGGGCAGCAATCGGAATTCGACGTGCTCATCGAGCGGGGTAAACAACGTGACCATTATGCACTGCACGTGTGCTGGCCCGAGAGCACGGAGGGCCTGGTCAACCTGGTGGCAGAGGATACCGTCCGCGTGCAGCTGCATACGGCGGTGGGGGAGCGCGGCTGGCACAGTCCGGGCCGGTTACTGGTGGAGTCCTGCTACCCGGTGGGGCTGCTGCGCTGCTGGACCTGGATTGATCTGGATCTGCATGCGCTGGTCTACCCTCGACCACTGGCATCGCCGGAACTGCCCGGCCTGACCAGTGACAAGCCGGAGGGCGCCGCCGTGCCCGTGGTGGGCAGTGACGATTTCTACGGCTTCCGGGACTACCGCCAGGGAGACTCGATGCGCCAGATTCACTGGAAAGGCCTGGCCCGGGGCCAGACCGTGCAGAGTAAGCAGTATGGTGCCTACGCCGATCGCAGCGCCTGGCTCGACTGGGAGATGTTTCCCGGGCTGGGTATCGAGCAGCGGCTGTCTCACCTGTGCTACTGGACACTCGAGTTCGAGCAGCGCGGCGAGGAGTACGGGCTGCGCATGCCCGGCACCCTGATTGAGCCCGGTGTGGGGGAGAAGCATCGGGATGAAGTGCTGCAGGCGCTCGCCCTGTTCGGCAAGAGCGGTGGTCCGGGATGAAAATCGAACAGCAGGTGCCGCGCAATGCGCTGGTCTGGATGATCATCAGCCTCTTCGCGCTGGTTGCCCCGCATGCCGGTCGCCTGCCACTCTGGGTGCTGGCGGTATACCTTTTTGCCGCCGTCTGGCGCACGATGGTGTACCGCGGCCGCTGGTCGTTCCCCGGCCGGCTGGTAAAGCTTGCGCTGACCGCCAGTGCCTTCGCCGGTATCCTCCTGAGCTACGGCTCCCTGCTGGGCCTGGAACCCATGGTGGCGCTGCTGCTGACCGCCTTTGCGCTCAAGCTCATCGAGCTGGCCAGCCGCAAGGATGCCT
>JAHEEV010000203.1 GCA_024640505.1 Halieaceae bacterium | reverse complement strand
GCCGGTCGACGCTGTTCGAGTCGGCCCCTGTCAGCTGTTGGCATCCAGGGTCCGGGCCTCATCCTGTACCAGCTCCCCGGCACCCGTGAGATGTTTCATGAGCAGCGCCCGCATCCACTGATGCGGCGCACTGCGGGATGTCCGGGTATGGCGCATGAGGGACATCTTGCCGCGGTTGCCGCTGTGGGTATTGCGGATCATGCGCTGCAACTCCGCGGGCAGCTCCACGCCGCTGATGCGCTCCCGATAGAGCCCGCCCTCCTCGAAGCCCGCGTTGGCCACCAGCAGCGCATCGGTTCGCGTGAGCACGCCCACGGCCGATGAAAACTGGGTGGTCTCCAGAACGATGTTGCGATGCACACCATACTGGCCCAGCACGTCGTCCACCATGCTGGTGTTTTCGCGGGTGAGCCCGGGCAGGTAGAGACGGAGATGGGGGTACTCGAGAAAATCCTTCAGTCCCATTTCCTGATCCGACAAGGGGTGATCGGTACGCATGTAGCAGCGAGGCGCTATCGTGGCAATGGGCTCGGCATGAATCTCGCGCTCTGTTTCCAGGGCCACGAAAGCGGCAAAATCCGCCTCTCCCTTCTTCAACTGCTCCTGGTAATCGGGCCTCACCTCCGCGGTCACCACCTGCACCCCGGGTGCAATCTCGTTCAGCTCCGCCATCAGCCCGGGCAACAGCATCTCGCACAGAATCGGCGGCAACAGCAATTTAAAGCAACCGGTATAGGTTTCCGGCGTGAATTCGGTATCCCCCAGAACCTTCTCCACCGTTTCCAGCAGGGTGGGCAACTCCCTGCCCAGTTCCTCGGCGCGGGGTGTCGGTACCAGGCCGTGGGCGGTACGGGTGAACAGTTCGTCCTCGAAAGAGTCCCGCAGCTTCTGCAGGGTCTTGCTCAGGGCGGGCTGGGAGACGGACAGGCGTTCCGCCGCACGGGTGACATTGCGCTCCTCCAGGAGTATCTGCAACGCGACCAGCAGGTTGAGATCCGTCCTTATCAGTTTTCTCGAAATCATCAAAGCGTCCAGAAATAACTTATGGTTATGATTCTGATGCTATCAGACACCCCAAGTCAAATCACGCGACAATTTTTGCTCCCAAGCGCGGACAGGGCTGATAACATTGCGCCCTGACGGGAAGGCGCGCTGCCGGCCCGGTGAGCTAAGAGGTAAACCATGCGAGTAACCGGACTAATCACCAGCCTTCTGCTGTCGCTGATGCTGGCAGCCTGCAGCGGAACCGAGACGCGTCCGGCCGAGACCGACGATTTTGCAGCGGGACAGTATCGCTATTTCAAGTGGCGCAGCGAGCCGCTAAAAAATACGGCGAACTCCAGCGACCCCGTCTACGCACTCGATCCCGCGATACGGCGCCACGTGAATACGACCCTGGCAGAAAAAGGCTACGTCCTCGACCCCGAGCGGGCACAATTCAGCGTCGATTACTTTTTTGCTGTGGGTATGCGGGAAGGCCAGAAAAGTGAGGTCGCAACCAATATCAGCACCCACCCCACGGTCCTGCCCAACCGACAGGCCGACGGCGCGACGGTGGACAATGCCTATGCCCTCGGGGGGGTGAAGAAAACCAGTAATATTGCCCTGCAATTCAACGATGTGCAGAAAAAGCAGGAAGTGTGGCACGTGATCATCACCAAAATCGTGGAAGATGACAACATGACCGAAACATCCCGCCTGGACCGGAGCGTCCAGCAGGCCATTAGACAGGCGCTGCGCCCCCTACCCAAAGCCGGCTGAACGCTTCAGCCGTAGACCTCGGGATTGACACAATGGGGCATGGGCTGATCTTTCAGGGCAGCGAGTGCGTTCTCGGAAGCGATATCCGCCATGCGTGCCCGCGTCAGCACGGTGGCGCTGCCGATATGAGGCGCCACGACCACGCTGGAATGTTCCAGTAGCGGGTTGTCCAGCGACACCGGTTCCCGCTCGAACACATCGATGCCCGCGGCATAGAGATGGCCGCCGGACAGGGCCGCCGCCAGGGCCGCCTCATCCACGATGCCACCCCGCGCCGTATTGACCAGCACCGCACCGGGTTTCATCATGGCGATTTTTTCCGCATCCAGCAGGTTGTGCGTGTCATCGGTCAGGGCAACGTGGATACTGACGAAGTCACTGCGCAGCAGCAGTTCCTCCAGGGAGACGCTTTCGACGCCGGGCACTTCCCTGGGAGTGCGATTCCAGGCCAGTACCCGCATATCGAACCCCGCCGCCCGCCTTGCGACAGCCTGGCCGATTTCCCCCAGGCCGATGATACCCAGGGTCGCCCCGGTGACATCCTTGCCGGTAAAGAAGTCCGGAGACCAGGCATTTTCCGGACTCCAGTTCCCCTGGCGCACAAAGCGGTCCGCCTCGCCCAGGCGACGGGCTGCAGCCAACAGCATCGCGAAAGCGGCATCGGCTGTGGTATCGACCAGTACGCCGGGCGTATTACCCAGCGGTATACCGCGTTCGGTGAGAGCCGACACATCGACATGGTCTACGCCCACCGACATACTGGAAACGAATTCAAGATCGGGCATGGCGTCGATCAACGCCCGGTCGATCCGGTCAGTCAACATGCAGACCAGGCCGTGGCAACCCGCGAGTTCCTCGCGCAGGCCGGCGGCAGGGAGCAGCCCGGGGCCCATCCACACGTTCACATCACTGCAGTGGGCCAGGTCGTGAATCCGTTCACCGGGCAGTCGGTGTGTCACCAATACTTTCTTTGTCATGCGTGGAGGATACCTCAATCACCAATGCGGGGCAGCCCGGGGACTGTCATGCGGGCCGGGATCCGGGCACCAGCCCCGCCATTTTCTCCAATCCCGACTGCCATTCCCGGAGTTGCTCCCCGGGGTACGTTTCGAACCGTTCCAGATTCCCCCATACCGGTTGCGGCCAGCACGCATCCTCCGTGTGCCGCCCGATGACATGCAGGTGCATCTGTGGCACCACGTTGCCCAGCCCCGCGAAATTGACCTTGCTATAGCCCAGCACCTGCTTGATATAGGCGGAAACCGCGGCACATTCGCCCAGTACCGCATGGCGATGATGCTCGGGAAGGTCGAGAAAGTCCTCGATCGGGGTATCGGGCACGACGATAAACCAGGGCAGGGATGCGTTGCGATGGAGCAGCACGGCGGATTGGGGCAGTTGCCCCAGGTAATGACAGTCATCCAGTAATTGCGCGTTTATTTCCATCTTCTTCTCTCCGCGATCGGGGCAGTTGGTTAATTTGACCACAAAGATTATCCTTCTGGCTGCATGTTTAACCGTATTTTTGCGACAGGGAGACGCCCCATGCATGATTGCCGCCCATACACCGCGTCGGGACGTCGCCGGATGATGACCCGATGAGCGGTGAGTCACCGCCACTGAACGGCGATCTCTCCCTGCGCGTCGTGGTGGACACGGAAACCATGGCCTGGAGCGACAGCCCCGGGGGGCATGTGCAGCGTAAACGCGTACACCGGGTAGGACCTGGGGAGTCGGGCCAGGTAACGTCCATCGTGCGCTATGCCCCGGGCGCCAGCTTTCCTGCCCACGATCACCCGGGTGGCGAGGAGATCCTGGTTCTCGAGGGTGTATTTTCCGATGAGCACGGTGACTGGCCCGCCGGAACCTACCTGCTGAACCCGGAGGGATTCAGCCATGCCCCCTTCTCCCGGGAGGGCTGCCTGCTGTTCGTAAAACTGCGCCAGTTCCCGGGCGTCGAACGCCGGCATGTGGCGTTGCAGACAGCGGAGGAGCCGTGGCAGCGCTCGGTCCGCAAGAGCGTCTCCTGGAAGAAACTCTACGCCCAGGAGCCCTACAGCGATCACATGCGACTCGAGGCCTGGGATGCTCCCGCCGAACTGGGGCAGCTCAACTTCCCCCAGGGTGCGGAACTGCTGGTGCTGAGGGGGCACTTCGAGGACCGCCTCGGCCGGTATGGCAGGGGCACCTGGCTGAGAATCCCGGCGGGTGACTCGATCGCACCCACCAGTGACGACTACTGTGAGCTGTACATCAAGGAAGGCGGGTTCACCTACCTGACCAGCGCCAACTAGATCGTCAATCCTCCGTCCACCACAATACACTCGCCGTTGGTATAACTGGCGGCATCGGATACCAGGTAAAGCACGGTGCCCGCCATTTCGCTGGGCTCGGCGTGGCGCCCCATCGGGATACTGGCAATGGCCTGCTGGTAGATCTCATCGTTGGTGAACAGGGCACCGGCGAACTTGGTTCTGGTCAGGCCCGGCAGCAGGGCATTGCAGCGAATGCCCAGCGGGGCGCACTCCTTGGCAAACACCTTGGTCATATTGACCACGGCGGCCTTGGTGATGGAGTAGATGCCCTGCATGGGTCCTGGCTGCAGGGCATTGATGGAAGCGGTATTGACGATGGCGCCGCCGCCATGGTCCCGCATCAGCTTGCCCGCCTCGA
>JAHEEV010000077.1 GCA_024640505.1 Halieaceae bacterium | reverse complement strand
AACTGCCCCGTTAATCACGTTGCCCGCTTCGGCTAGAAATCGTAGGAGATGCCCGCGTACCAATAGGCCCCATTGAACCCGAAGGGCGCCGAACGGCGGGAGTAAGTGAAAACACCCGGGCTTGAGACGAAGACATTACCTCCCGGCGCGTCTTCCAGGGTGCCACCGCGGCTGTTGCCGATTTCATTCTTGTCGGGATACTCATCAAAGATATTGTTGCCGCCGACGGTGAAACCGAGGCCGTTGTCCAGTGTGTACCTCACGCTGAGGTCAGTCACCACCACCGGGTCAAAGGTCTGGCGGCCACCGTCCTGCACCGTGTACTCGCCGAAGCGGTTGAGTGCCAGGTTTACCTGGAGCCCGCCCAACTGGTACAGCGCAGTGAAATTGATGCGATCTTCCGGCTGCCACTCCTCGATGATCGAAACATCCTGATCACTGAAGACCACTTCGGGATCCAGATTGGATATGCCACCCGTGGTGAACAGATCGGTCACTTCCGTATCCGTCCAGTTCGCCGCGAGCGTCAGGTCCAGGTTGCCGCCGAACAGGCCGATGCCGGGATAGGCGATGATCAGGTCGACACCCTTGGTTTCCGTGTCGGCACCGTTGAGGAAGAACTGGGCCGAGTTGGCACCCGCGGCGGTCAGCGCCTCGCCCAGCACTCCGCTGGGGTCGTCCTCGGCAGCGAGCTGGTTGCTGATCACGATGCGGTCTTCGATTTCGATGAAGTAGTAATCCAGCGTGATACTCATGCGGCTGCCCGGCGTCCACACCAGCCCGGCACCGTAGTTGACCGACTCCTCCTCTTTCAATTGAGGGATACCGATTTCCTTGGCGAGCAGGCTGTCATTCCTGAAGGTACCTACCTGCGCCGCAATCTGCGGGCCCTCCGGGTCGTCGGGGTTGGTCACGAACTGGGTACTGATATTGTTGAAATACTGCTGCTGCATCGAGGGCGCACGGAAACCCGTGCTCACCGAGCCGCGCAGGCGTATGCTGTCGGTTATCGCCCAGTTGGCCGCCAGTTTGTAATTGGTCGTATCGCCAAAATCCTCGTAGTCGTCATAGCGGACGGCAGCGCTCACCAGGAAACTGTCGGTCAACTCGTACTCACCGTCGATATAGGCGGAGTAGACGTCCCGGTCCTCATCCACCTTTGAGACAGGCGCGATCCCCGGGAAACCCTGGATGCCGCCGCCCGCATCCTGCGGGTAGAGCGATTCACCCATGTCCGAATCAAAATCGTCGTAAGCGTAGGGCTTCCCGGGATTGATCTTGTACTCGTCAATGCGGTACTCGAAGCCGTAGGCCAGTGCGAGATCACCCAGCGCCTGGTTGAAGTCCAGGTTGATGGTCTGCAGACCCAACTCGAGGCCGTAGGCATTCGCCGATCTGGGTATGCTGGAGCGAATCTCCTCATCGCCGAGCCCCTCGCCGAATTTGAGGTAGTTGACGTACGAGTAATTGATGGAATTACTGGTGTCGTAATCGATCTCGTTGGAGCCATTGGTATAGGAGATATCCATTCCCAGGCCGTTGTCGAAATCCATACGATAGCCGGCGTTGAAGGAGAGGTCCTCGATTTCGGAATTGATCAGCGGCAGAAAGCCCTCAGGGACCACGTTGTCGCCGTCGTCCAGATAGGCGTCCGAGCCCGAAGAGGGATTGCGATAGAAGGCGCCGGACTGGTTATCCCGGTTGGAATAGGTCACGAATCCATACAATTCCCCGGCACCCAGGTCATAGGCAGCATTGAGAATCAGCGCGTACTGTTCCGATTCGGCGTCACCAATCCTGAAGGTATCCCGATTGAAGGTGATCTCACGGGGATCTCCCGGTTCGTCGATTCCATTGCCGTCCGTATCCTCACAGCCGCCATAGGCACAGGCGCCCTGTTTCCCCGCGCGGTTGGTCCTGCCGCGGTCGCGGTAATTGAAGGTGGCATTGAGGAACCCCGCGTCACCCAGGGACAAGCCGCCATTGAGGTCGACGTTGTAGGTTTCTCCGTCGCCTTCGGTGTACTCGCCGTAGGAAGCGGAAGCCCTGCCGCCTTCGTTGGCATCATCCAGCACGATGTTGATCACGCCGGCAATGGCGTCTGAGCCATACTGGGCCGCAGCGCCGTCCCGCAGGACTTCAATACGTTTTATCGAGGCCGCCGGGATGGCATTCATGTCCACGCCCGCCGTCCCGCGGCCCACCGAAGTGTTGACGTGAATCAGGGCCGCCTGGTGGCGCCGCTTGCCATTCACCAGCACGAGAGTCTGGTCCGGGCCCAGGCCCCTGAGCGTTGCCGGCCGCAGGGCATCCGTGCCGTCGCTGATACTGGAACTGGAAAAGTTGAAGGACGGGGCCAGGCGCTGGAGCATTCGTCCCACCTCCGTCTGGCCGGTCTGGGCCATCGCGTCTGCGGTCAGTACATCGACCGGTACCGGAAGGTCTTCGGCCGAACGACCGGGAGCGCGGGTGCCTGTGACGACGACCTCCTCCAGTGCCGACTGGTCCTGTGCCAGGCCCGGTGCGGCGTGAGACAGCGTCATCAGGGCGGCGGAAACCGCCAGGTAAAGGGGTGCGCGATTCTGCTTCATGGGGAGTGCCTCCGATTTCGGTTCTTAGCTCTATTATCTCGGACTACCTGCACGGCCGCCGGTGGCTGAAACGCATTTAACGTCAGAGCGCTGCAGACAACGGACCACCGTGCACGACCGACCTTAGCATCGCCCTCGAGCAAAGAACCCGACACGAAGTGAAAATGCGACTTATTTACGCGTTTGGCAGCGGACGCTGGTGAAAACGGATTGATTTCAGCCGATTATTCCATACAGTTTGTATGGACAAGGCCTTCCGCCCACAAAAAAGGGCGGGGAATACCCGCCCTTTTGCCAGGCAGCGAGGCTGCCCGGTTGAACACCGGAATCAGCCGAACTGGTTCATGGTGTTGTCTTTACCACCCGCCTTGAGGGCGGCTTCACCGGCAAAGTACTCCTTGTGATCGTCACCCATGTCGGATCCCGCCATGTTCTGGTGCTTGACGCAGGCGATGCCCTGACGGATCTCCTTGCGCTGCACACCGGCCACGTAGCCCAGCATACCCTGGTCACCGAAGTACTCCCGGGCCAGGTTGTCGGTCGACAGGGCCGCGGTGTGGTAGGTCGGCAGCGTGATCAGGTGATGGAAGATGCCCGCCTCGCGGGCCGCGTCCGCCTGGAAGGTACGAATCCGGTTGTCGGCTTCGACGGCCAGGTCCGATTCGTCATACTCGGCGCTCATCAGGTGGTCGCGATCGTAGGCAGACAGGTCCCGGCCCTGCTCTTCCCAGGCGTCAAACACCTGCTGGCGGAAGTTGAGGGTCCAGTTGAAGGAGGGACTGTTGTTGTATACGAGTTTGGCGTTGGGAATGACCTCACGGATACGGTTGACCATGCTACCGATCTGGCCCACATGGGGCTTCTCGGTCTCGATCCAGAGCAGGTCGGCACCGTGCTGCAGGGAGGTGATGCTGTCCAGCACGCAGCGGTCTTCACCGGTGCCCTTGCGGAACTGGAACAGGTTGGAGGGCAGGCGCTTGGGACGCAGCAGCTTGCCGTCGCGGTTGAGGACAACGTCGCCGTTGTTCATGTCGTCCAGGTGGACTTCTTCGCAATCCAGGAAACTATTGTACTGGTCACCCAGATCACCCGGCTCGTGGGTTACGGCGATCTGCTTGGTGAGGCCGGCACCGAGGGAGTCGGTACGGGCGACGATGACGCCATCGTCCACACCGAGTTCCAGGAAGGCGTAACGGACGGCGCGGATCTTGGCCAGGAAGTCCTCGTGGGGAACCGTCACCTTACCGTCCTGGTGGCCGCACTGCTTCTCGTCCGACACCTGGTTCTCGATCTGGATGGCGCAGGCGCCCGCCTCGATCATCTTCTTGGCCAACAGGTAGGTGGCTTCCGCGTTACCGAAACCGGCGTCGATATCGGCGATGATCGGCACGACGTGGGTCTGGAAATTGTCGATCTTGTTCTGCACCGCCTTGGCGGCGACATCGTCACCGGCCTCGCGGGCTGCATCCAGCTCGCGGAACAGACCGCCGAGTTCCCGTGCATCTGCCTGGCGCAGGAAGGTGTACAGTTCCTCGATCAGGCCGGATACGGAGGTTTTCTCGTGCATGGACTGGTCCGGAAGCGGGCCGAATTCGGAGCGCAGGGCGGCGATCATCCAGCCGGAAAGGTACAGGTAGCGCTTGTTGGTATCACCGAAGTGCTTCTTGATGGCGATCAGCTTCTGCTGGCCGATGAAGCCGTGCCAGCAACCCAGGGACTGGGTGTATTGGCTGGTGTCGGCATCGTACTCGGCCATGTCCTTGCGCATGATGGCCGCGGTATAACGAGCGATATCCAGCCCCGTCTTGAAGCGGTTCTGGGCCCGCATGCGGGCGGCGGATTCGGGATTGATCTCATTCCAGGCGCTGCCGTTCTGCTCACACAGGCCGGCGACCTGGGCGATGTCGTTCTGGTAATCTGACATGGTGATGCCTCTGAATACTCGGTTGCGGTTGAATAAGGTGATGAACAGCCCATGCGGGGCTGGTCTCATCCAGTGACGGGTATATTAGTCAGCAATCGCCTATAAATGAAATAAATGGGAAAGATATCTGGTATTCACGCGATGGATTCTATGGGCGCTGTAGGAGCCCGCTCCGCGGGCGATCGCGCACGGACGGCGTGCCCCTCTTTATGGGTAGTGCGCTCCTACAATCGGGTCAGCCGCTCGTAACTGTGGGAGCCCGCTCTGCGGGCGATCGCGCACGGAGTGCGCTCCTACAATTCGGTCAGCCGCTCGTAACTGTGGGAGCCCGCTCTGCGGGCGATCGCGCACGGACGGCGTGCCCCTCTTTATGGGTAGTGCGCTCCTACAATTCGGGGATCCGCTCGGGCTATCCTTCGGCCGCCAGGCCGGCCAGCAGGCCTTCCTTCAGCTCGCGCTTGAGCACCTTGTTGGTGGCATTGCGGGGCAGGGCTTTATCACTGAAAAAGACGTGGGCCGGCACTTTGTAGGGTGCCAGCCGCTCCCGGGCAAACGCCAGCAACGCCTCCTCGCTGACTTTCGCGTGCAGGTGCAGGTGCACCACCACCGCCACCTCTTCCCCCAGCCGCTCGTGGGGCAGGCCGATGGCCGCGACTTCCTTCACCCCTTCCATCTCCAGCAGTTCGTTCTCGATCTCGATGGGATAGATGTTCTCGCCGCCGCGTATGATCATGTCCTTGGCCCGGTCTGCCAGGAACAGGAAACCCTCCTCGTCCAGGTAGCCGATATCACCCGTTTTCAACCAGCCGTCGCGGAATTCCTCCGCGTTGACCTCCGGGCGGTGCCAGTATTCGCGGATATTGGCGCAGCTGCGCACCCAGATTTCGCCGGTCTCCCCCTGGGCAAGGGCGCTGCCCTGTTCGTCGCAGATACGGATATCGATGATGGGGTGCGGAAAGCCCGCACAGTTCGGTTTTTCGTGAAAGGCCCTGCCGGTCAGTGAGGCACCCTGGGCGTTGGTTTCGGTCATGCCCCAACCGGTACCGCTGAAATTCTGCGGCAGTTTCTGTTGCAGCAATTTACCCACCAGGGGTGGCGTGGCGGCGCCGCCTATACCCAGCGAGAACAGACTGCTGGTGTCGGTCTGGCCGAACCGGGGGGAATCCAGCAGGTCGAGCACCATCGAGGGTGCAGCCGCTATGGTGGTGACCCGCTCCTGCTCGATGTAATCGAGGGCGCGATCCACATCCCACTTGTACATCATCACGATGCGCCGCCCCGCGCGCAGGTTGGTGAGGAACTGGGCGTGGCAGCCGCTCACGTGAAAAAGTGGCACGGCCAGCAGGGACGTCGGTTCGAAACCACGTTCCAGCATGGCGGTGATAGACTCCCCATTGGTCATGGCGGCCGCGATGGCGGCGCATTCCATGTTGTACAGGGCCTGGCAGATAGCCCGGTGGGTCGACGCGGCCCCTTTGGGCTTGCCACTGGTACCTGAGGTGTACATGATCATGGCCAGGTCATCCGTGCCGATCTCCACCCCCGCCGGGGCCCTGCCTCGAAAATCCGCCACGAACGCATCCAGCCCCCGGGGATCTTCTGCCCGGGTAGGCCGGGCTATGATGATATCGATACCCTTGTCCCGAAAGAGATCGGCGACCCCGTCGTGGCGCTGCTGGTCGCAGAAGGCCAGGCGGGCACCGGCATCCTCCACGGTGTACGCGATGTCGCCGGGCTGTCCCCAGCTGTTCACCGGAACGATGACCCCGCCTATGGACGTTACCGCGATGAAGATGGCCATCCACTCGGGGTAGTTGCGCATGGCCAGTGCCACCCGTTCACCGGGCCTGACGCCGCGATCCTGCAGGGCTGCGGCGATGGCATCCGCCTCTTCCATCAGTTCATTGAAACTACGCCTTTCGCCCTCGTAGATCAGGAATTCCCGGTCACCATGCTGGCGTGCCACCGCCAGCGCGTCGGACAGCGTTGCCGGGGCCAGCTTATAGTAGTGCCCGGTCTGCTCATCCCCGGCCAGCTCATACGGTGCACCCCCGGCTGTCAGTTGCGCCATGGCGGCATCGAATTCCTGCTTGAGTGAGGACATCAGTCAACTCCTGTTACCAAAGACTTGTCGGGTGCATGGTACTGGCAACGCGCACAGGTACCAATGGCGGGGATTCGCAATTTTTCTTGTCAGGATTTTGCAGTACCGGCACCGGTTTGCCCACCTGCGGGGAGACAGTACAATGCGACTGGTACAGGAGTTCAACCCCATGGCGGATACCATTCCCCTGCGCTACGCCCAGTCCCTGCTGCGACTGGTACCGATGACGACCGAAGAACTGCGCCGCGAACTGGCAGAACTGAACCTGCCGCTGGTACTGCTGCAGGATAAAGCGGTTCCGGACGCCCGCATCCCGGTGGATGATTACGGCCGCCTGTTCATTCACCTGATCCGCCGGCTGCAGGAGCACCTGCCCTCCCCCGGTAAGGACGTGGAATCGGCCGTCGCCTTCAGCGCCTATCGCATGATGTTCCAGGCCATGCTGCATGCCCGCACCCTGGAACAGGCCATGCAGCGTGCGTCAGTCTACTTCCAGAGACTCCACCCCCGCGGCGACACCTTTCAACTGGACGCGGCGGACGATGACATCTGCTGCAGCTTCATCTTCTCGGACACGGAAGACCATCCGCTGACTTCGCCGGAAAACTTCAGCATGGAGGAGCTCAACTGGCTGCCCGGACTCACCGGCCACGTGCTCTCCTTGGCCATGTGGCACCGTGTGTGCGGCTGGTTCATCGGCAGCTTCATCGAGCTCAGCCGGGTCGAGATGCGCCAGGCTGCGCGGCGTGACAAGGACTACACCGAGGTGTTCGGCGTTCCGGTGGAATTCAACGCCGGACGCGACGCCTTCTATTTCCACCGCCGCTTTCTCGATTTCCCCATCGTACAGAGTGAAGCCTCCCTGGCCGAAATGCTGGAGACCTACCCCGCCGAACTGTTTCGTATCAGCCCGGACAGCCACGGCATCAGCAACAAGGTGAAAAAACTGATCGGCACGGACTTCCAGCGCCCCCTGCCCGGCCTGCAGGACGTGGCCGAACGCCTGCATATGACCACCCCGACCCTGCACCGCCGCCTGCGGGAGGAAGGCACCTCTTTCCAGCAGCTGAAAGATCAGTGCCGGCGAGACGCGGCGGTGGAGTACCTGAACAGCGGCCATTACACCACAGCGCAGCTGGCCGAGCTGATGGGCTTCTCCGACAGCAGCACCTTTCACCGGGCCTTCAAGAAGTGGACCGGGCTCACACCGTCGGAGTACCGGGAAAAGAACTGCTGAACGCCGGCCGGCTCCGGCCCGCTCGGTATGGCCTGACCCTGTAGGAGCGGGCTCCAGCAAATTGAAAATTCCTGCCCCCGCCTTTTGCAACTTCGGGCAATTGTGGCTTTGCCCACACGGCCTAGAATACATCCTGTATCCGGCAATAACCTTTTAAGGAGAACAACCATGGCCTACTTCATCACCGGCGGTACCGGCTTCATCGGACGCAACTTCATCGACAAGCTGAAAGAGCGCGAGGGCGACATCTACGTACTGACCCGCGCGGGTTCCAGGGCAAAATTCGAGGACCTGCAGGAGCGCATGGGCGAACACGCCGAGCGCCTGGTCCCCGTCGAGGGTGATCTCCAGCAACCCCTGCTGGGCCTCGACGAAGCAACCGTGGCCGACCTCAAAGGCAACATCAAACAATTCTGCCACTTCGCCGCGATCTACGACCTGAGCGCATCGGCGGAGGACCAGACCAGAACCAACATCGAAGGCACCCGCAACGCCATCCGCCTGGCGGAGGCCCTGGATGCCGGATGTTTCCAGCACGTCAGCTCTATCGCCGCAGGCGGCCTGTATCGCGGCACTTTCCGCGAGGATATGTTCGAGGAGGCCGAAGGACTGGACCACCCCTACTTCGCCACCAAGCATGACTCCGAGGGCATCGTGCGCAAGGAGTGTCAGGTACCCTGGCGCATCTACCGTCCCGCCATGGTGGTCGGTAACTCGAAGACCGGCGAGATCGACAAAATCGACGGCGCCTACTACTTCTTCAAGAGCCTGCAGAAAATCCGCAACGTGCTGCCGCCGTGGTTCCCGCTGATCGGTATAGAGGGAGGCAAGTTCAACATAGTCCCTGTGGACTATGTGGTGGACGCCATGGATCACATCGCCCACCAGGATGACCTGGACGGGCGCTGCTTCCACCTGACCGACCCGGAGCACCACAGCATGGGTGCCATGATGAACATCTTCGCCGATGCCGGCCACGCACCCCGCTTCAACATGCGTCTCGATACCCGCATGTTCGGTTTCATTCCGAGTTTCGTGCGCGAAACCCTGGCGGGCCTGCCGCCCGTCAAGCGCATCATCAGCAACCTGCTGGCCGACATGGGGCTGCCCGAGTCGGTCACCATGTTCATGAACTATCCCACCCGCTACGACAACCGGGACACCGAGCGCGCCCTCAAGGGCAGCGGCATCAGCTGCCCGGACCTGCGGGATTACGCCCCGGTGATCTGGGACTACTGGGAGCGCAAGCTCGATCCCGACCTGTTTGTGGATCACTCCCTGGAAGGCAACGTCGGCGGCAAGATCGTGCTCATTACCGGCGCCTCCTCCGGTATCGGCAAGGTCTCGGCCATCCGCCTGGCCGAAGCCGGCGCTCACGTATTGCTGGTAGCGCGCTCCCTGGACAAGCTCGAGGAGACAGCCGCGGAAATCGCACAACTGGGCGGCATGGCCAGCATTTACCAGTGCGATGCCTCCAATATGGAAGACTGCGACCGCCTGGTCGCCGAGGTCCTGAAAAACCACGGCCACCTTGACATACTGATCAACAACGCCGGCCGCTCTATCCGCCGCTCGCTGGAGCTCTCCTACGACCGTTTCCACGATTTCGAGCGCACCATGCAGATCAACTACTTTGGCGCCGTGCGCCTCACCATGGGCTTTCTGCCCTCGATGAGCGAACGCAAGCAGGGCCAGATCATCAACATCTCGTCCATCAGCACCCTGACCCCGAGCCCGCGCTTTTCTGCCTACGTGGCCTCGAAATCTGCACTGGATGCCTGGACCCGGGCCGCCGCGGTGGAATACTCCGACCGCAACGTCCGTTTCACCAACATCCACATGCCGCTGGTACGCACCCCGATGATCGAGGCGACCACCGTCTACAACTCCATGCCGGTGCTGACCCCGGACGAGGCGGGTGACATGATCGTCGACGCGGTGATCAACAAGCCGAAGCGTATCGCCACCCAGATGGGCATCTTCCTGCAGGTACTGAACTCGGTGGCGCCCAAGTTCGCCGAAGTGGTCATGAATACCGTGTTCCGCATGTTCGGCGACTCGGCAGCCGCCCGCGGTGACAAGAAGCCGGAGCAGGTGCAGGCGTCCAATGAACAGGTCGCGCTGGCGGCACTGATGAAGGGCGTACACTTCTAGGCCTGACTCCAAAGGCACGCGAGGCCGCAGCGTTCCATGCGCTGCGGCTTTTTTTGTGGTTTTTTGCCGACCACGCCACGCTTCAGCGCCCCCGTCAGAGGCCGGGGTGATTGACTCCATGGCCGGCCGCACTGATGATTGTCACAAAAGAGGGGCCGCCAGCCGGTCGCAGGAACGCATGAATCAGGGGACATACCAGCGCCATGAGTGAGTCAAAGCAAGATCCGGCACAAATCGTCATGAAAGCGAGCTGCCCGGCGGGCAGCGGTATCGTCGCGGCAGTAACCTCGTTCCTGGCCGAGCGCGGCTGTTACATCAGCGAGCTGTCACACTTCGATGATCCGGACAACCATCGCCTGTTCATGCGAACCCGGTTCCACGTCGAGCAGGGCGGGGACGACATGGTGAGCCTTGGCGCCGACTTTCCCCGCGTCGCCGGGGTCTTCGACATGGATTGGCAGATGTTCGCCGCCGAGGCCCCGACCCGGACGCTGATCATGGTGAGCCAGTACGATCACTGTCTCGATGACCTGCTCTTTCGCCTGCACAAGGGCGAGTTGAATATGGACATCACCGCTGTGGTTTCCAACCACCAGACCCTGCGGCCCATGGTCGAGAGGGAGGGCATTCGCTTCGTGCACCTGCCGATAAACGCGGATAACAAGGCCCGCCAGGAAAACGCCCTGCTGGATATCATCGAGGAAACCGACAGTGAACTGGTGGTGCTGGCCCGCTATATGCAGATCCTGAGCGATCAGCTCTGCGCAAAACTCCCCGGCCGGGTCATCAATATTCATCACTCGTTTCTGCCTGGATTCAAGGGTGCCAAGCCCTACCACCAGGCCCATGCACGCGGCGTCAAGCTGATCGGCGCAACGGCGCACTATGTGACCGCCGATCTCGATGAGGGCCCGATCATCGAACAATCCGTGCAGCAGGTGGATCACACCTACACAGCCGACATGCTGGTAGCGGTGGGGCGCGACACGGAAACGATCGCGCTGGCACGGGCGGTGAAACTGCACACCGAGCACCGGGTATTCATGGACGGCAACAAGACGGTGATCTTCAAGTGAGCCGCGAAGCGGCAGGAACTGCCGCGGCGTCAGTCACATCCAGCGGTTGACCCCGGCAGCGCCTCGTCGGCGACGCTGGCCAGAACCTCTCTCGCCCGGGCGACCACCGGGGCATCCAGCATCCTGCCGTTGAACTCGGCCGAACCGCGCCCTGCCAGGAGGGCCTGCTCGTAGGCTTCGATAATACTGCTGGCCTCGGCGAGCTCCTCCCCCGAGGGTGCGAATTCCTCGTTCATGATCGCCACCTGGGCAGGATGGATGCACAGCGCCCCCCGAAAGCCCAGCTGCCGGGAGCGGCGTATGGTGTCCCGAAACGCCTCGAGGTCACGGTACTGGGCGATGGAACCAACGAAGCCCAGCGGCGTGATGCCGGCAGCCCTCGCCGCGAATAACACCTGCTGGCAGGGATACAACAGGGCATCTGCCTCCGGCACGATACCGGCGGAAACCGCGAAATCCTCGGTGCCCAGGGTCATGGCAGCAAGGCGGCGAGTACTCTTTGCGATCTCCTCGAGGCGCGACAGGGCCCCGACCGATTCGATCATTGCGATGAGGCAAATGCCACCCTGCGAGATCCCGCGCTCCACTTCCAACTCACCCAACGCCTCGCTGATCCACTGCAACTGCGCCGCGCCGTTTACCTTGGGCACGCAGACCGCACGCACGGCCGGGATCGCCACGGCTTCCAGGTCCGGCGCCGCCAACCGGAGAGATGCGTTGATACGCACGACAACATCGACACCCCGGGCGGATAATTTCTCCGCCACCGATGCCACGCGCTCGCGGGCCGCGGCCTTCTCCCCCGGGGGAACGCTGTCTTCCAGGTCGAGTACGACGGCATCGGCGTTCCGCTGATGAGCCTTGTCGATATAGTCGGGCACGTTGGCGGGCACGAACAGAAGGGATCGCCAGGGGGGCAGTTTGTGTTCCATCGTCGATCTCCCGATCCGCTACAGTCAGCCGTCAGCCCGGTGCCAGTTCGGCCCGGGCATCCATGGCCAACGCACCTGCAGCATCCAGCGCCCACAGGCGCACAGCCCGCTCATCACAGCGCCCCTGGAGCTGAAAAGAATGCCCGTCCAGCAGGGGCCTGACGCCACGGAAACTGAAAGTGACCACCTGTGCACCGGGCATCTCCCGGTACAGTAAATCCAGCAACAGCGTCGCGGTCAATGGCCCCTGCACCACCAGTCCCCCGTAGCCCTCCTGTGCCGTCGCATACTCCCTATCGTAGTGGATCCGGTGGCCATTGAAGCTCAAGGCGGAATAGCGGAACAGCAGCACCGGGTCGGGCGTCACCTGCCGCGACCACTGTGCCGATGCCGGCGCCGGTTTTGCAGCCGGCATCATATTCCCGGCGCTTGCTTCCCGGTAGACCAGGTCCTGCTGCTCCTCTAAAGCCAGCGTATCGCCGCGAAAGAATTGGTGCAGCAGGGTAACGAAGACCAGATCCCCGCTGCTGCCCCGCTTGTGACGGATGTCGCTGATGGTCGACTCGCGCCGCACCCTCTCCCCCACACGCAGGGGCGTTGCAACGCGGATACGGCTGCCCGCCCACATGCGCCGGGGCAGCGGCACCGGGGGAAGGAAACCCCCGCGTCGCGCGTGCCCATCCACGTCCAGGCCGGAAGCGGGAACAGCAGGCAGGAAATACAACCAGTGCCAGGGAAGCGGCAATGCCTCCCCTGCCACGGCCCGGGGTGCCGGGTGATCCAGAGTCGCCGACAACCGGGCTACCGGGGCCGGTGCGATGACATCCTCCAGGCTCTCCCGTCGACCGACCCAGGCCTCCAGGCCCGCCCCTTCGGTGTCGCTCACGTCCCACCACCAAACTCTGCGCGTATCGCGTCGGTATGCTGGCCCAGTTCCGGGACCGGCCGCAGTGGCGGATCGCCGTCGGCGGCGATAACCGGGGGGGCAACCAGTTCCGCCGCGCCGGAAGGGGTGGCCACGGTGACCCGCCGCAACTGCTGGTGCCGCGACAGGTCCGCCACTGAATTCACCGAGCCGAAAGCGATTTTTGCCTGGAACAGGCGCTCGGCCAGGTCGGACCGTTCGATGCCGGAGAATACCGCGTTGATCTCGCGATCCAGGGCCGGCCGATTGGCACAGCGGTCCACATTCTCACGATAGTCCGGTGCCTGCGCGAACTCCGGTCGCTGCAGCACCTGCTCGCAGAAACTGCACCACTCGCGATTGTTCTGGATCGATATGACGACCTGGTCGCCACCCTTGCAGGTATAGGCCCCATAGGGGGCGATGGAGGGGTGATTCAGGCCCACCCGTTCCGGGGCCTGGCCGGCATAATCCTGGTGCAGCAGGGGTACGGTCATCCAGTCGGCCATGGCGTCGAACAGGGAAACCGCCAGGCTTTTGCCGAAACCGGTCCGTTCCCGTTCCAGCAGGGCCTGCAGGACCGCCGAGTGGGCATACATGCCACAGGCGATATCACACACGGAAACGCCCACCCGCCCCGGCTGCTCCGGCGCACCGGTAATCGAGGCCAGGCCGGTCTCGCACTGCACCAGCAGGTCGTAGGCTTTCATCTCGCGGTATGGCCCGGTCTGGCCGTAACCGGATATATCGAGTGTGATCAGGCGCGGGTTGGCATCGCGCAGTTCGCGCGAATCCAGCCCGACCCGGGCCGCCGCACCGGGGGCGAGATTCTGGATGAAGACATCCGCCTGCAGCAGAATCCGCAGCAGCAGATCGCGGTCGCCCGGGTCCTTGATATTGAGGCAGATGGATTCCTTGCCGCGATTCAGCCACACGAAATAGGCGCTTTCACCCTCCACGACGTGGTCGTATTCGCGGGCGAAGTCACCCTCAACCCGCTCGACCTTGATAACCCGGGCCCCCGCGTCGGCCAGCCGGGATGAGCACCAGGGTGCCGCCACCGCCTGCTCCAGGGCGACAACCAGGAGTCCATCCAGTGGCAGCGCGCTCAAAAGGACCTCGGCATACCCAGCTCCCGGGTGGCAATGAAGGACAGGATCAGGTTGGTTGAGATCGGCGCCACCTGGTAAAGACGCGTCTCCCGAAACTTGCGCTCGATATCGTACTCGGCCGCAAAGCCATAGCCCCCATGGGTCTGGACGCACTGTTCGGCCGCCGCCCAGGCAGCCTCCGAGGCCAGCAGTTTGGCCATGTTGGCTTCGGCGCCGGCGGGCTTGCCCGCGTCATAGAGGTCCGCTGCATGCTGCACCATCAGGGCCGCTGCCTCGGTCTGGATATGGGCCCTCGCTACCGGGAACTGGATGCCCTGGTTCTCCCCTATCGCGCGGCCGAACACCTCACGCTCACAGGCGTAGCGGGTCGATTTCCCGGTGAACCAGCGGGCATCGCCGATGCACTCCGCGGCAATCAGGATGCGCTCGGCATTCATACCGTCGAGAATACACCGGAAGCCCTCCCCCTCCTGCCCGATGAGGTTCTGCGCCGGCACCCTCAGGTCGTCAAAAAACAATTCGGTAGTGGCGTGGTTCATCATGGTATCGATAGGCCTGATGGTCAGTCCCTTGTCCACCGCCTCGCGCATCTCCACCAGCAGCACCGACATGCCATCGGTGTGTTTGGCGCAATCCTCCCGCGGGGTGGTGCGCACCAGCAGTATCATCAGGTCGGAATGTTCGGTGCGGGAGATCCAGACTTTCTGGCCGTTTACCACGTAGTCGTCGCCGTCACGCACCGCGAAGGTGCGGATACGGGACGTGTCCGTGCCACTGGTGGGTTCCGTCACCCCGAACGCCTGCAGGCGCAGCGAACCGTCGGCGATACGCGGCAGGTAGCGTTTTTTCTGCTCCTTGCTGCCATGTCGCAGCAGCGTCCCCATCGTATACATCTGCGCGTGGCAGGCGCCGGCGTTGCCACCACTGCGCTGTATCTCCTCCAGCACCGCGCAGGCCGCCCCCAGCGGCATGCCACTGCCGCCGAACGCCTCCGGGATCAGGATGGAGAGGTACCCCGCGTCCGTCAGGGCCTGTACGAATTCCGAGGGATACGCCTTCTCTGCGTCCAACGTGCGCCAGTATTCCCCCGGGAAGCGGGCACACAAACGGGCGACGGCGTCGCGAATCTCGGGATAGGTTTTTTCAGAGGCCACCGTTTTTCCTCACAAGGCTATTCAGGGCAGGACGATCGACGCGAGGCTTCCAGCTTCAAAGGAACCAGGATCCCCCGTCGACCATGTGCGTCTGGCCGGTAACGAGCGCACTGCTGTCGGAGGCCAGGTAGACAATCGTCCCGGTGAGGTCTTCGGGTTCGAGGTTGCGCTGAATCACCTGCCCGGCAGCGATGACGGTCTTGGCCTTCTCGAGTTTCTCGCCAAAAAAGTCGGCAGTCCCCTCGGTCATGACCGCCGAAGGCGCCACCGCGTTCACCCGGATACGATCCGCGCCCAATTCCCGGGCCATGGCGCGGGTCATGCCGATCACCGCCGCCTTGGAAGCGACGTAATCCAGCCCGTAGGGTAGCCCGTAGACCGCGGCAAGCGAGGAGATGTTGATAATGGAGCCACCGCCGGCGGCCCGCATGGGTTCCACGACGGCCTTACAGCATTGCCAGACGCCCTTGACGTTGATATTCATTACCGCATCCCACTGGGCCTCCTCGAGCTGCTCGAATCGTGCGCCCTTGAGGCCGCCATACAGTGCGGCGTTGTTGACCAGGATATCGAGTTTGCCGAATGCCTTCACAGCCTGCTCCGCCATCGCATGACAACTTTGCATACTGGAAACGTCGGCCTGCAACCCGGCGGCACGCCCACCGGCGTCGGTAATGGCAGCCACCGTGTCATCGCAATCATTGATATCACAG
>JAHEEV010000202.1 GCA_024640505.1 Halieaceae bacterium | reverse complement strand
GCGCCGTTCTGGGTGGCTGCCAGCGAGGCCAAAGGCAGAGAGCGTGTCCGGCGTATGTTCATCGAATGTGCGCGCTGGCCAGACGATTCCAAATTCACACCGCGAGATATGACGGCCTGGCATTCGGCACGGTGGGCAGTACTTGCCGATGATGCGCCAGCTGAAGTAAGGGCGGCGGCAGAGGCGCGTCAGGGAAAGCCCGCCGGACAGGGCATCGAAGCGCTGAATCTGCATGCAGCCATGCTGGCCAACCCGGAAACCAGCCCCTCGGAGCGCGCACTAGCATTGTGCTGGGTGATGCACATAACGGGCGATATTCATCAACCCATGCATGTCAGCGATCTGTTCTCGAAGGAGTTTCCTACCGGCAATGCGGCGGCGACGCTCAGTTACGTTCAAGACCCTATAGGGCCGACGCCAATGCCACTGCACATATTGTGGGACAGCAATGTCATGCGTGTCCCAACGCTAGAGAAAGTCGACACATACACGGAGCAATTTATTGATAAGTATCCACGCTCCAGCTTTTCTGAGTTGCAAGCGAATCCGGTTGGCGATACAGGTAGTTTCGAACAGTGGGCGCGTGAAAGCCATCAGGTCGCCATTGACTGGGCTTATGATATTGAGACGGTTGCTGATCCAGCCACGGATCAGACGGCAGATCAATTGGTCGCCAATATGGTGAATTTCATCCTCAATGGCGTGTCGCCGGTAGAGGAAGCCCCTGAAGTGCCCGCTGAATATTGGGAGAAACTCCAACTCACGGCCGAGCAGCGCATAACTTTGGCCGGCTATCGAATTGCTGACATTGTTATTGCGGCGGCCGACAATATCGAGGCGCAAAGAGAGTTTGTTGGAAGGTGAGTTGACAGTAGTTTGGCTTTAATTCAGCCACTGCCGTTCATAAATAGCAGTTTCTACTGCTGATTCAAAGGGCGCGACGTGTGACTGGGGAGGATTGTGGGAAATACTGCTTGGTTCGAACTAAAAGGATTCACATAGCCCCGCCGGATGTGGGTTTTTTGTGCTTGGTGAATGACCGCTCTTGGCCGATAGCCGACACTCGTAGACATTTCATTTAGACTATTCATGCCTACCCTATATTTGAGTTCGCTAGTGAGTTTGCCCCATAACCAGTGCAATCAAGTCGCTCCTTTCAGTCGCTGGACGCAGCTAACGCTGCGCCCCTGTTGCAGGCGTTAGGTGCCTCCCTATGAGAATTTTCCTGTTATTAATGGTCGCCACATTTTGGGTGACTCAGGGCTTGGCTCAGGAACTGACGCCGCGCCTTTTTTGGCCAGCGCCCAAAGGAACCAAGGTGCTGATCACCGGATATTCATACTCAGCCGGGGATTTGTTTTTTGACGCCTCGATCCCGATTGAGAACGCCGACAGCAGGATCAATGCAGGTATTCTGGCCTACGCACAAACCCTCGGCCTGTGGGGGCGCACATCCAATATCCTGCTGAGCCTGCCGTACGTTAAAGGCTCGGCCATGGGTCTGGTTAATGACGTTCAGGGAGAACGGGACTTCAGTGGTTTTGGTGACTTCAGCATGACCCTGAATATTAACTTTTGGGGTGCCCCTTCAATGAACCTAGAGGAATTCCTCGCATTTCGCGCCGATCCCCAACCGTTAATCGGCGGAAGTATCAAAGTGATCGCGCCGACCGGCGAATATTATTCAGACAGGCTGGTGAATATCGGATTGAATCGCTGGACCACCAGATTCAAGCTCGGCAGCGTTTACCCCCTTACCAAGGAATGGCTGCTAGAACTTTCTGCCAGTGCCTGGATTTTTGGAGACGATGACGACTTCGTGGTCGCCAAGAAGGAACAGGATCCGGTTTATGCGGCAGAGGCCAATCTCATCAAGCGAATCCGTCCCGGTTTGTGGGCTTCGCTGGATTTCACCTACTACTATGGGGGGCGCCAGACTATCGGTGGTGAGCCGCTCAGGAATACACAAAGCAATGTAAAAGTTGGCGGCACGCTGGTCTGGCCATTCCTGCAGCGACATGCCATCAAGGTAGGTTATGCAAATGGCATTTATACCCGGTTCGGAGAAGACTTCAATCAGTTTTTGCTCAGCTACCAGGTTGTGGTGAATTGATGATCAATTGCGCAAGGGCCGGGTGTTCTTCGCCGAACTTATTCCATGGTGTCTGCTTTCAGTGTGTTGTTGCTGTTGGCAGGACTGGCAACGAGTGCAGCACATGTGCTGTCAGTTACTGTGGCTCGGAAAGACTGAGTATCGATGCCGAGGAGCAACAGGCCTAACGGGATATATGCCTTGGGCTTGATTGGAAGGAGTTTCTCTAATGCGTCAGGCAAAAAAGCTGGCTACTGAGTCTGCCATGGATGGGTTAAGTACTGCCTCTGGGAGTCAGGATAAACGCGTTGCGCTCTCTTACTACAGTAATGGAAAAGCTATAAACCACATGGAGCAACAGAGATGAAATACTCAACACCTTGCATGCTGCTCGCGTTGATTTTCACTGGACTGGCGGCTTCTGGGTGCGGGCCAGGAGTGGAAACAGGCCAACCTCAGGCAAGCAAGCCGGTCACTCCCCCACTTCAAGAGCCGGTAGCTGTTCCCGGCCAAGAACAAGATACCGACAAGGTGCAGCGCTCTGGCCAGATCGTCACCATCGACAATTTTGTCCGCGTCGCCTCGGACATCGAGTTCGGAAAATATATCGAACTGACAGGGGGTGTGAATGCTTTCAATCACATGCGCGAACCGACCGCAATTGATACTCAACCTACGATCCGCATGAACCGCGATACGCTCTATAGCCAAGCCATTATCGACATCAGCGAGGGCGCGATGCTTGTCTTGCCCGAGACGGGCGAACGTTACATCTCCGCGCAGATCATCAACCAGGATCACTTCATGCCAGAGGTCTTTATTGGCGGCGGCTCCTACAAGCTCGACATGAAAACCTTCGAGACACCCTTTGTTATGGCAGCCATCAGGATTCTTGTCGATTCCTCTGACCCCGAGGACGTTGCCGAGGTCCATGTGCTTCAAGACCAGTTACAGATCGAAGCGAAATCCTCCCAACCGTTCATCGTGCCAGACTACGACAGGAAAAGTTTCGAAAATGTTCTGAAAGCCGTCATCGAACTCGGCCGCTTTGCGACAGACAGTACACGAACTTTCGGCCCCAGGAACGGGATTGATCCCGTGAAATATATGATCGGGGCTGCTATCGGCTGGGGTGGGCTGCCAGATGATCAGGCCCTATACATCAACGTGGAACCGGGCCTGCCAGTCGGAGAGTACAAGATCGAAGTGCCCGCCGACGTGCCTGCAGAAGAGTTCTGGTCTGTCAGTCTCTATAACGCCGACGGCTTTTTCGAAAAGAACGCTCTGGACGCCTACAGCGTCAACAGCGTGACGGGAACACCAAACGACGACGGTTCGATGACTGTCCATCTCGGTGGTTGCGATGACGAACGCTTGAACTGCCTGCCTATCATGGAGGGCTGGAATTACATCGTGCGCCTTTACCGACCCGGCGCTGCGGCGAGCGACGGTAGCTGGAGTTTTCCAACTGCTGAGGCAGCTAACTAGATAGTGACAACCGGCCCAATGAATGCGGAGTTGCGTAACACGGGATTGAGTTCGTTCCTTCTCTATTAGAAGAAAGACGGTCTTGGAGGACCAGGAATCATGCGAAAAAGTCACCTGACAGCTCTACTCACGTCCACGTTGCTGTGCTGTGCCTACGTCCCGGTTGCACATGCGCACGACCCCGAGGACCTGACTCAAGGTCAAGCCGAAGAACTGGCCCGCGAAGCCTATGTCTTTGGCGCGGCATTTGTATCCAACTACCGCGTTTTCATTAAACTGCTCCTAGAGGGTTCACCCCTGATGCAGGGTGCCGAGTTCAATGAATTCGCGCATAACCGCGAGCCGTTTCCACCCGAAACCCCCGATACGACTCAACGGGATACATTGTTTTCCCTCGGTATCGTCGATCTGCGGCGCGAGCCGATCGTGATCTCGGTGCCTAACGTGCCCGAAGGGGAAAGCTACATGCTCCAGATGGGCGACACGTCGACCGAGACGCTGCCCTACATCAGCACCATCAGCACCGACAACAAAGCCGGGGATTTTGTGCTGGTCGGGCCTGAGTATCAGGGCATGCTGCCGACAGATGGCTTCGACGGAGTGATCACCACACGCGGTCAGTTCATCATCATGATCGGCCGGACGACCCTGACCGACCCGGACGATCCGAGTGTTCCGCATGCCATTCAGGACGGGATGCAGATGCGCCCGCTCAGCGCATTCCTCGGCACGACGGCCCCGCCGGACGTGCCCGAGTTCGAATTCCTGCCTTGGGATGCTGAGAAGGCAGATGGCATCGGTATGTTCGACTACATCAACATGATGTTGGCCGCGCATCCGCCGGCAATATCCGAACTGCCCCTGATGGCCCGTTTCAGCCAACTCGGTGTGG
>JAHEEV010000076.1:14620-16193 GCA_024640505.1 Halieaceae bacterium | reverse complement strand
TTGGTTTATATGGTGGGCCGTGCTGGATTCGAACCAGCGACCAATTGGTTAAAAGCCAACTGCTCTACCAACTGAGCTAACGGCCCCGAACGAGGGGCGTATCTTACTGATCGGGAAGCAGAATTCAAGATTTTTTTGGACCTGGGCATAGGGTGTCATTGGCCATTGTAGGGGCAGGCTCCGCGGGCGATCGCCCGCGGAGCGGGCTCCTACAAACCGTTGTCACAGGTAGCGGGTGGGGTCGGGGACGCCGGCGTCTAGGAAGCCCTGCCGGCGCAGGCGGCAGCTGTCGCACCGGCCGCAGGCCAGGCCATCGGGCGTGGCCTGGTAGCAGGAGACGGTCAGCGCGTAGTCCACGCCGAGGTCGAGGCCGGCGCGGATGATGTCGCCTTTGGTCATATCGATCAGGGGGGCATGGATCGTGAGCTTGTGGCCCTCCACCCCGGCTTTGGTGGCGAGGTTGGCCATGGCTTCAAATGCGGCAATGTACTCGGGGCGGCAGTCCGGATAACCGGAATAGTCGACGGCGTTGACGCCGATGAAAATGTCATTGGCGCCCAGCACCTCCGCCCACCCCAGGGCAATGGAGAGAAAAACGGTATTGCGGGCGGGCACATAGGTTACCGGGATGCCTTCAGTCTCTTCTTCCGGTACGGCGATATCCAAATCAGTGAGGGCTGAACCGCCGATACTGTCCAGGTTGAGATTGACCACCTTGTGCTCCACGTCCCCGAGGGCGCGGGAGACCCGCTCGGCAGCCAGCAGTTCAACCCGGTGGCGCTGCCCGTAATCGAAGCTGAGGGTGTAACAGGCGTAGCCCTGGCTGCGGGCCATCGCCAGCACGGTGGTGGAATCCAGGCCGCCGGAGACCAGGATGACGGCAGGTTGCGGTGCCGACACGCTCAGTGCCCCGGCTCGTCCTGCCACAACAGCTTATGCAGTTGCAGCTGGAAGCGCACCGGCAGGTTGTCCGCCAGTATCCACTCGGCCAGTTCCCGCCCTTCCACCCGGCCATGACAGGGGGAGAACAGGACGTCGGCGACCCGCTCCGCCAAACGATACTCGTCCAGCTTGAAGCGGGCCCACTCGTAGTCGGCCCGGTCGCAGATGACGAATTTGACCTGGTCTTTTGGCGTCAGGCGCGCAATATTGCTGTAGTCATTGCGCTCCATCTCGCCCGAGGCCGGGGTCTTCAGGTCCAGCACGGTCACCACCCGGTTATCCACGCCCTCGAGGCTCATGGCGCCGCCGGTTTCCAGGGACACTTCGTAGCCCGCATCACACAGGGCCACGAGCAGGGGGAGACAATTTTTCTGGGCCAGGGGCTCACCCCCGGTCACGGTCACATAGCGAGGGCGGTATCCCGCCACCTGCCGGACGATCTGTGTAATGTCGAGCAAATCACCGCCACTGAAAGCGTATTCCGTGTCGCAATACACGCAGCGCAGCGGACAGCCGGTCAGGCGCACAAACACCGTGGGGAGGCCAACCGTGCGTGCCTCCCCCTGCAGGGAGTAGAAGATCTCGGTGATTCGGAGGGCCTGCCCCGCTTTACCGGGTAGAGCCTGCCCCG
>JAHEEV010000076.1:0-14520 GCA_024640505.1 Halieaceae bacterium | reverse complement strand
GCCTGCCCCGCTTTACCGGGTAGAGCCTGCCCCGTTTTCTCGGGTAGGGCCTGCCCCGCCTCTACGGACAGGGCATCATCCCCAGGAGTCGTGACATATGACATGGTAGTACCGCCGGGCCGGGGCTCAGTAGTTCTCGGCGATGAAATCTCTCGCCAGCCTGGCGGCGGAGGTATCGGCGTAGCCCTGGATAACACCGTCCAGGTACTCCCGGGCACGTTCGCGGTTGCCCTTCAGGAAGTGCACCTTGCCCAGCTTGTACAGCGCGTCGGGTACCTTGGGGTTATCGGGGTAGGTGGTAACCAGCAGGGTAAACGCCTGCCGGGAGGACTCCAGGTCCTGGGGATCAATCACCAGGTAAAGCTCTCCCAGCCAATAATGGGCATTGGGGGCGTACTTGCCATCCGGATAGTCACGCAGGAACTGCCGGAAGGCCTCCACGGCGTCGTCGAATTGCTGGCCGCGCACCAGGGCATAGGCGGCGCGATAGGCCTCCCCTTCCCCCGGTTGTTCCACGGCCTGGCCTGCTGAATTGCCCGCAGGGGGTGGTGTGACAACCGGCGAGACCTCTTCGGCGGCACCCTGGCTGCCCGCCACGACCGTGGCGCCGCCCGCGGCGGCACTGAGCCGGTTGTCGAGGTCCACGTAGCGTTCCAGGCTCTGCTCCTTCAGCTTGCGCAGCTCATATCCCTGCTCCTCGACGAGGCCGTTGAGGCGCATGACATCCTGCTGCAGCTGCTGTATCTGCAGAAACAACTGGCCCAGATTCTGGTTTTGCCCTCCCGCCGGAGCAATACTGCGGGGCGGGGGTGTCACAGCCGTACCCGCGGGTGCGCTATTGGCCCCGTAGCTGGTTGCCGGATAGCTTCGAGCCGACTGGTTGGCCTGCTCTGCCTCCAGGTCGACATAATCCTGGGCGGCCGCCTTTAAGCACAACGGGCCGGTCAAAATGACCAGCCCGTACGCCGCGAACGTCTTGCTCACGTAAGCCATGGCATTTCCGTTATTTCAGTTCCACACGCCGGTTCTGGGACCAGTTGGATTCCCCGGAGCCGTATGACACGGGCCGCTCCTCACCGTAGCTGACCGTTTCGATCCGATAGCTGGCAATACCGTTGGCCACCATGTAGTCGCGCACCGCATTGGCGCGGCGCTCACCCAGCGCCATGTTGTACTCGCGGGTACCGCGCTCGTCGGTATGGCCCTCGAGGCGCACCGTGCGCTCGTCGGTCTGCAGCAGGGCAATGTGGGCATCCAGTGCCTCGATCGCTGCAGGGCGCAGGTCGTACTGGTCGAAGTCGAAGTAGAATATATTGCCATAGGCGGCAGCGGCTTCTTCCAACCGGCGCTGCTGGGCGGCGGCTTCGGCGGCAGCCTGCTCCTTGGCGGCAGCGGCGGCCTGCGCGGCAGCGGCGGCGGCCGCCTCTTCGTCCTTGGTGTCGCTACCGGAACAGGCGACGAGAAAAGCTGCCATAAACAGCAGAGTAAGCGCCTTGCCGGCAACAGGTAGATTCTTCATTTTACGCTTCCTTCAACTACTTGGGTTGTCTGTTATATTTCGCTATCAGCGGTTCATGTAGGGTGACCAGGCCGGTTCCCGCACATCCCCTTCCCTGGAGGGTAACCGGAATTTAACGCCCCCATCCACAGACACTGCGGCAAGGATACCGCGGTCTCCGGACTTGGTTGCGTACAATACCATAGAGCCATTTGGGGCGATACTCGGACTTTCATCCAGCTGGGTGGACGTCAGTACGTGCAGGCGGTTGGTCACCAGATCGAGGATCGCAATGTGAAAATCGGAAGACTGCCGGTGCACCATGACCACATTGCGCCCGTCCTGGGCAATACGTGCGCGGGCATTGTAGGCCCCCTCGAAGGTAACCCGCTCGGTGGCGCCGGTCTTAAGGTCGTAGCGGTAGATCTGGGGCCGCCCTCCCCGGTCGGACGTGAACATCAGGGAGTTGCCGTCCGGCATCCAGGTGGGTTCGGTGTCGATGGCGTAGTGGCGGGTGACGCGAGTCAGGTTTTTGGTGGCCAGGTTCATCAGGTAGATGTCCGGGCTGCCGTCCTTCGAGAGCACCATGGCCATGCTGTTGCCATCCGGCGACCAGGCGGGCGACCCGTTGAGGCCCGGAAAATTGGTCAACTGCTCGCGCTGGCCCGTGGCCAGGTGCTGTCGGTAAATAGCCGGGCGGTCGGTCTCGAAAGAGACGTAGGCAATCTCCTTGCCATCGGGTGACCAGGCGGGAGCCAGCACCGGCTCCCGGGACTCCAGCAATACGATGGGGCGGGCGCCGTCGGAGTCGGCCAGGGTCAGGCGGTAGTAGTCCTTGCCGCCGGGTACGCGGGTCACCGAAACGTACAATAGCCGGGTGGCAAAGGCGCCGGGAATGCCGGTCAGCTTTTCGTACACCGCGTCAGCCACCCGGTGTCCGTGCATACGGGCCTCACTGACGGGGCCGGTTTCCACGCCCGTATGAACACGCGTCTGACGCAGCACGTCAAACAGTTCATAATCCACGCGCAACTCCTGGCCGGAGGCGGAAATCCGCCCGATCAGCAGGTACTCTGCACCGATGGCGCGCCAGTCACGGTAGAACACCTCTTTCTCGTTACTGGGCATACCCAGCATATCGGCGCGACCCACCGGGGCAAACTGCCCGGAGCGCGCCAGATCACCGTCCACCACAAAGGCGACGTCCTCGGGGACGGGCCCCGGCCCCTGCCACGCGAACGGCACCACGGCGATCGACGTGGGATTGTCCACCCCCTGGGTGATCTCGATAGTTAAATCGGCCCGGGCGCCAACAGCCCCCAGGATCAGTGTGATCGGCAAAACTGCCACGGCCAGCCATTTCATCAGTAACGCAAGTCCTCTGGTCTGAACAACAGGCGGAAACGCCTGAACGTTTTCTCGAATTCCCGGGAGGGAAGGTTCTTCAGTTCGGGGAAACTGCCCGCCTTTTCCACCGCGTTGATGGCGGATCGGTCGAAAGCGGTATTGCCGCTGCTTTTGAGCACACTGACACTGACCACCTCCCCGGTGGGAATCAGCTGTATCGCCAGCAACGCCTCCATGCCGTTGCGGGCACTCGGCGGGCGACTCCAGTAATTGATCACGGTCTGCTGGATCAGGGACGCGTAACTGGCGGCCATTTCCTCAGCGGTGGCGGTGGCCTCCACCTCGGCCGCGGCCTCCTCCGCCACGGTCCTGGCCAGTTCCGCCCTTGCGATGGCCGCCAGCTCCTCCCGTGTAATGCGCGGTTCCGGTGCGGCCTCCACCTTGGGCGCGGGGGCAGCTTTCGGCGCGGGTTTGGCCTTGGCAGTGCTCGGCGCGGGTTTTGGCGCCGCCTTGGCGACAGGCTTTGGCGAGCTCTTTTTCGGTGCGGGTTTCGCCGTGGCCTTCGGCTTCGGCTTGGCCTGTGGCTTCGGCTTGGGCTTCGGCCGGAACTCGCTGATATCCACCAGCCGCGCATTGATCACCTTCGGCACCGGTGTGACCCTCACGCTCTCCCTCTCGGGACCCGCCAAGTTGGCCGTCAGGACGTAGAGCAGCAGACCGTGCAGCAACACCGTCGCCAGCGCCGGCCGCAGTACGATACGCGGCGCCACGGGTTTGGCATAGATCGAGGCGGTATTCACTGCGGGTTCTCGGTGACCAGGCCGACGCTGGGCGCTCCCGCCTCCTGCAGCGCCGCCATCAGGGTGACCACCTCGCCGTAGGGTACGGCCCGGTCCCCCCAGACCAGCACCGGTTTTTCGGGGCTGCGGCGCATCACCGCCGCCACCCGGTCCCTGATGGTTGCCAGCGACAGCACCTGGTCCTCCTGTCCCAGGTTGAGGAAGAGTTCGCCCGCGGCATTGACCGACACGATGACCGGTTCACTGTCCTGGTTCTCCACCGGGTCTGCACTGGCCTCGGGCAGGTCCACCTTCACCCCCTGCATCAGCATCGGGGCAGTCACCATGAAGATGATCAGCAGCACCAGCATCACGTCGATGTAGGGCACCACATTGATCTCGGACATGGGCTTGCGCTTGTTGCGGGTCCTGGCCATCGTGCTATGCCCTACCCCTCCCCGCGTTCGCGGGAACGCAAGGCATAGACCTGGCGGTTGAGGATGCCGGAAAACTCGTCGACGAAGGTATCGTAGCGGTTACTGAACACCTCGACCTTCGCGGCAAAGCGGTTGTAGGCAAGCACCGCCGGGATCGCGGCGAACAGGCCCATGGCCGTTGCCACGAGGGCCTCGGAAATACCGGGCGCCACGGTGGCCAGGGTCGCCTGGGTGGCATTGGCCAGGCCGCGGAAGGAGTGCATGATGCCCCAGACGGTACCGAACAGGCCGATGTAGGGGCTGGTGGAGCCCACCGAGGCCAGGAAGGCCAGGTGACGCTCGAGGCGCTCCTCCTCCCGCATCATCGCCACCCGCATGGCCCGGCGCGAGCCCTCCAGCACGGCCTCCGAGTCCATACCGGACTGCTTGGCCAGGCGCGAAAATTCCTTGAACCCCGCCCGGAATATGCTCTCCATCCCCAGGATGGCATGTCCGTCCGCGGATTTTTCGTTGCCTTCACGATAGAGCTGGGAAAGGTCGATGCCGGACCAGAAGCGCTCCTCGAACACATACATTTCGTCCCGCGCATTACGCATGTATATGAAACGCTGCACGATCATGTACCAGGACAGCATCGAGGCCAGCAGCAGCAGCCCCATCACCAGCTGCACGGTGAAACTGGCATTGAACACCAGGTCCAGCAGGCTAAGTTGTTCTTCCAAAACCGATCCCCTCAGATTGTTCCCGTGTCATCCCCGCAGTGACTGCAGGGTTTGTGACATGTCCTGCGGCAGTCGCCGGGGCTTTACCCCGGACCGGTCGACGCAGGCTATGGTCACGTCCCCCTGCGCCAATACCTCGCCGCTGCGCAAAACCCGCTGGTGCATCACGATGGACGCCCCGCCCAGACGCGCGATGGCGGCCGTCGCGCACACTTCGTCATCCAGCCTGGCCGGTCCCCGATAGTGCACCGCCACGTCCCTGACGACGAACATCAGGTCGTGGTTGAAGATGTAGTCCTTGCCAAACCCCAGCGAGCGCATGAATTCCGTGCGGGCGCGCTCCATGAACTTGAGGTAATTGACGTAGTAGACGATCCCCCCGGCGTCCGTGTCCTCAATGTAGACCCGCAGCGGCAGTGAAAATTCCTCACCCGTCATCCGACGACGACTCCAGATCCAGGGGCAGGTTGGGGTCGTTGCTCCCGGATGACCGCTGCGGCAGGCCAAAGTGCAGGTAGGCGTTGCGCGTCGCCATCCTGCCCCGGGGGGTGCGGACGATATAGCCCTGCTGGATGAGATAGGGTTCGAGCACGTCCTCGATGGTACCGCGCTCTTCGGAGATGGCCGCCGCCAGGCTGTCCACGCCCACCGGCCCGCCATCGAATTTTTCGATCATGGCCAGCAGCAGGCGGCGATCCTGCTGGTCGAAGCCCTGGTGATCGACGCTGAGCATGTCCAGGGCCCGATCCGCCACCGCGGCGGAGATATGGCCATCCGCCTTCACCTCGGCGAAATCCCTGACCCTGCGCAGCAGGCGATTGGCGATGCGCGGAGTACCCCGGGAGCGACGGGCGATCTCCTGGGCCCCCCGGTCATCGATACCGATCTCGAGGATGCGCGCAGAGCGCTCCACGATATAGGCCAGGTCTGCGACTTCGTAGAACTCCAGACGCTGCACGATGCCGAAACGATCCCGCAGGGGGGACGTCAGCAGGCCGGCGCGGGTGGTAGCGCCTACCAGGGTAAACGGCGGCAGATCCAGCTTGATGGAACGGGCCGCAGGACCCTCCCCGATCATGATGTCCAGCTGGTAATCCTCCATGGCCGGATAGAGAATTTCCTCCACAAAGGGACTCAGCCGGTGGATCTCGTCGATAAACAGGACATCGCCCGGTTCCAGGTTGGTCATCAGCGCGGCGATATCACCGGCCTTCTCCAGCACGGGACCGGAGGTGGTCTTGAGAGAGACCCCCATCTCGTTGGCGATGATCGTGGCCAGCGTGGTCTTGCCCAGACCCGGGGGACCGAAAATCAGGGTGTGATCCAGGGGTTCCTCGCGCCCCTTGGCGGCCTGCAGGAAGATGGCCATCTGTTCGCGAACCACCTTCTGTCCCACGTATTCGTCCAGCGTCCTGGGGCGGATCGCCCTGTCCAGGGCATCCTCGCGAGGGCTTTCCACTTCCGGGGCAATCAGGCGATCCGTCTCTATCATCCTGCCTCCCTCAACCCCCGACCATGGACTTGAGGGCGCGACGGATCAGCTCCTCGCTGTCCCCCACGCTCTCGTCGTTGACCGCAGCCACCGCCTTGCTGGCCTCCGCCGGTTTGTAGCCCAGGGCTATCAGGGCACTCTCCGCGTCCGCCACCCTGTCGGTGACGGGAGCGAGGGTGACACCAACACCCGCCTGCCCGCCACTGGCATCCATCTGCCCCAGCCAGTCCTGCAGCTTGTCGCGCATCTCCACCAGCAGGCGTTCGGCAGTCTTCTTGCCGACGCCGGGCAATGCTACCAGGGAGGAGATATCGTCCCGCTGTACACAGCGGGCAAAACTGGCGGAATCCATACCGGAGAGGATGGTCAGGGCGAGCTTGGGCCCCACCCCCGTCACCTTGATCAGCTGGCGAAACAGGGCGCGGTCGCGCTCATCGATGAAGCCGTAGAGCAGTTGTGCATCTTCACGCACAACGAAATGGGTCACCAGGGAGACCTCTGCACCCAGCTCGGGCAGCTGGAACAGCGTGGTCATCGGCACCTGGATTTCGTAGCCGACCCCGCCGACATCCACCAGGATGTCCGGAGGATGCTTCTGCACCAGCTTGCCTCTGATCGTGCCTATCATACGTCGGGGAATCCCGTCATCGCAGTCTGCGGCGGCGCACGGATCGGGCGCCTGCCATATTAATCATACTCTGCCGGGTATGGGCATGGCAGAGTGCCGCGGCCAATGCGTCCGCAGCATCCTCCTGGGGCTCCGCCGCCAACTGGAGCAGAACCTTGACCATATGCTGCACCTGGGTCTTGTCGGCGGCACCCGTACCCACCACCGACTGCTTGATCTGGCGCGCGGAATACTCCGACACAGCCATGTCCCGGGTAACACAGGCCACAATCGCGGCGCCCCGGGCCTGCCCCAGCTTGAGGGCGGAGCCGGCACTGCGCGCCATGAAGACCTGTTCTATCGCAAGTTCCTGCGGGCAATGCAGTTCCACCAGTTCCGTCACAGAGTCGTAGATGATCCTGAGCCGCCCCGCCAGATCCCCCTCCGGCAGTCGAATCACACCGCTGGTGACATACTCGCTGCGCCCGGACACGTAATTGATGATGCCGAAGCCCGTCTTACGTGAACCGGGGTCGATCCCCAGGATAAGCGACATGAAAATTCCAAGCTGTGCCCCAGCGCTTATTATGTACAACTTTGCCGCATTGGTCAGTAAGGAATCACGACGCCACGGGATCGGGGGCCGTTCTGGCCGGTTGAGTGTCGTTCTTGCCAGCGGCAGCCGGAGGTGGCGTTGCCCCGCTTGTTCAAAAGTTCATTCACCGCGGAACAACGCCATCTCCGACCACCTCGTTCGTTCGACGCATGACCCCAGGGATGCGTTTGGTGCGGCACGTCGAAACCGAGTCCCTGCGGGGGAAAGCCTGTCGAGCGAATGAACTTTTGAGCGAGCAGGCTTTTCCCCGCAGGGACGGATAGACGTCACCAACCCGGAGCCAAAGCCGGCCGAAAGCTACAGTGCGTCCAGCACCTCGTCGGGAATATCGACGTTGGTGTAGACGTTCTGGACATCATCCAGGTCTTCCAGGGCGTCCACCAGGTCCATGATCTGCTGGGCCCCGTCCGCGTCCACCGGCACTGTCGTGGAGGCCACCATGGTGACTTCTCCGCCCTCCGGCTCCAGCCCCGCGTCTTCGAGGGCGGCCTTGATCGCACCGAAATCTTCCCAGGGGGTGGTCACGTCCATGGAACCGTCGTCATTGGGCTCGATATCTTCGGCGCCCGCCTCCAGGGCCACTTCCATGACCTGGTCCTCGTCGATCCCGGGCGCGAAGCTGATCTGGCCCTTGCGGGAGAACAGGTAGGCCACTGAGCCGTCAGTACCCAGGTTGCCGCCCCGCTTGGTAAATGCGTGGCGGACCTCGGCCACGGTGCGATTGCGATTATCGGTCATGACCTCGACCAGGACGGCAATACCCCCGGGGGCATAGCCCTCGTAGGTCAGCTCCTCCATGTTGTCGGCGTCGTTGGTACCGGCCCCGCGCGCGATGGCGCGATCGATGGTGTCCCGGGTCATGTTGGCGCCAAGCGCCTTGTCGACGGCCGCCCGCAGGCGGGGGTTATCCTCGGGAAGCGGGCCGCCCTGCTTGGCGGCCACGACCAGTTCACGGATCAGCTTGGTAAAGACCTTGCCGCGCTTGGCATCCTGGGCTGCCTTGCGGTGCTTGATGTTGGCCCATTTACTGTGACCTGCCATAAGCCTCTTCCTTCTTTATATGACTCTACTCGCCCTGCTCCCGCGTCTGGCGCAGTCGGATATTCAGATCCCGCAGCTGCTGGGCGCTTACGTCCCCCGGGGCATCGGTCATCACACAGTGGGCAGTCTGGGTTTTGGGGAAAGCGATGACATCGCGGATGGACTGGGCATCGACCATCAGCATAACCAGACGATCGAGACCGAACGCGAGCCCCCCATGGGGTGGCGCGCCGTACTGGAGCGCTTTGAGCAGAAAGCCGAACTTCTCTTCCGCCTCCTGTTCATCGATGCCAAGCAACCGGAACACGGTCTCCTGCATCGCACGATCATGGATACGGATGCTGCCGCCGCCGATCTCGCAGCCGTTGAGCACCATGTCGTAGGCGCGCGAAAGCGCAGCCCCGGGATCGGCTGCCAATTCCTCGTGATGGCAGGCCGCCGTGGTGAACGGGTGGTGCAGCGGAGCCCAGCCACCCTTACCGTCGTCCTCGAACATGGGGAAGTCGACCACCCACAGGGGCGACCAGCCCTCGGCCACCAGGCCGATATCCTCTGCCACCTTGACACGTAACGCCCCGAGCGCCTCGTTGGCAACCCTGGCCTTGTCGGCGCCGAAGAATATGATGTCGCCGTCCGCGGCCTCGAGGCGCTCCATCATCTGCCCGACAATCTCCTCGGGCATGAACTTGAGGATGGGCGACTGCAGTCCCTGCACGCCCGCGTTGATATCATTGACCTTGATCCAGGCCAGCCCCCGGGCGCCGAAGATCGACACATAACTGGTGTAGTCGTCGATCTCCTTGCGGCTGATGGTGGCACCGCCGGGAATCTTCAGGGCGGCAACCCGACCCTCCGGGTCATCGGCGGGCCCCCGAAATACCTTGAAATCCACCTGCTGCATCAGATCATCCACGCTGACCAGTTCGAGGGGGATACGCAGGTCAGGTTTGTCGGAACCGAAGCGCTCCATGGCCGCCGCATAAGACATGCGGGGAAAGGGCGGCAATTCCACGTTCAGCACCGAGCGGAACAGCTCCCGGATCATGTTCTCAGTAATACCCATGATATCGCGCTCATCGACGAAGCTGGCCTCGATGTCTATCTGGGTGAATTCCGGCTGGCGGTCCGCCCGCAGGTCCTCGTCGCGAAAACAGCGGGCAATCTGGTAGTAGCGGTCGAAGCCAGACACCATCAACAGCTGCTTGAACAGCTGCGGCGACTGGGGGAGCGCAAAGAACTGGCCCGGGTGCGTACGGCTGGGGACGAGGTAATCCCGCGCGCCCTCGGGAGTGGCCCGCGTCAGAATCGGGGTCTCTATATCCAGAAAACCTTCGGCGTCGAGGAAAGCCCGTACTGCGGAGGTGATCTTCGAGCGCAGCATCAACCGCTGCTGCATCTCCTGGCGCCGCAGGTCCATATAGCGGTACTGCAGCCGAACCTCCTCACCCACGGCAGTGTACTCATCCATCTGAAACGGCGGGGTAGCCGCCGAGTTGAGGATTTCCAGTTCCTTGCCGAGCACTTCTATTTCGCCGGTGGCCATGGCAGGATTGACCGTACCCTCACCCCGGGCTCTCACCCGGCCGGTAATGCACAACACATATTCCGGGCGAACCCGATCAGCCCGCTGGAAGTGTTCGTCGGTATCCGGGTCGAAGACGACCTGGACGATCCCCTCCCGGTCCCGCAGATCGAGAAATATCACCCCGCCGTGATCCCGGCGGCGATCGACCCAGCCGCAGAGCGTTACCGTCTCGCCGATGTGTTTAGTTCGCAGGGCGCCACAATAATGACTGCGCATAGTCTGATATCCAATTGTTTTGTAGGGCCGGCCCCTGCCGGGGCGGGTAGTCAGGCTGACTTCGAGTTATCGCCTGTGCTCGAGCCACCGGATTTGCCCCCGGTGGTGCCGGATTTATCGCCGGCACCGCCGGATGTATCCTTGGCCCCGGTGGTGCCCGAGCTTTCCGACTCGCCCGCCAGGTTTTTCTTGCCGCTGGACTTGAAGTCGGTCTCATACCAGCCGCCGCCCTTCAACCGGAATGCCGCGGCCGACACCTTTTTCCTCAGGGCGGCTTTGCCGCACTCAGGGCAGTCCTGCAACGGGGCGTCACTGATTTTCTGCAGGACCTCCAGTTCAATGGCGCAGTTCTGGCACTGGTATTCGTATATCGGCATGAAACAAAACCACCAACGCTTAACGTCGAGCTGAAAAAGAGGCGGGATTTTAACCCAAGCAGGCTAGCAGGCCAAGCTCGGGAAATGGCAGAAATCGGAGGGCAAGCAACCCCTGCACCGGGAGGTGCGGGTAAGGGGCGGTGGCCATCCCGCGGCGGCGGGATGGCCGGCTTCGACGCTTAGGAGGCGGCGAATTCCTTCATTTTCTTCAAGGGGCGCACCCTGACAGCGACACTGGCAGGCTTGGCCTTGAACATGGTTTCCTCACCGGTGAAGGGGTTGATGCCCTTGCGCGCCTTACGGGCGGGCTTCTTCACAGTGGTGATTTTCATGAGTCCCGGCAGAGTGAACTCGCCGACGGAACGCTTCTTGATGCTGCGCTCGATCAGAGATTCCAGTTCGCCGAAAACTTCGCTGACCTGCTTCTTGCTCAGGCCGGTGCCGTCAGCAATGCTGGCGACCATCTGGCTCTTGGTCATTTTTTCCCGCAATGCCGGAGCCGCCTTCTTGGCAGGTGCTGCTTTCTTGGCAGCAGCTTTTCGAGCCGGTGCCTTCTTAGCTGCCTTCTTGGCCGGAGCCTTCTTCTTCGCTGCTGCTTTCTTAGTAGCCATATTATTTTTACCTTCCCTAAACCTAGTGATTAATTAGAGCACTTTTCCCGAGCCCGGACTTCCCGCTTCCCCTACAGCACGAAAACAGTACGATCTCAAGCTACAGACGCATGTATAAATGATGAAACGCTGTAATACAAGCGTTTTTCGAGACCCCAGGTAAAAAAAGCCTGTTTTTTTCGATACCAGAGCAATCCACTGTAGATTACTTGCCTGAAAAACAGTGCGGTTCCGTTATGCAAGGTCACGCCTGAAAACTCCCTGCACTGCGATGCGGCTACCCTAACCGGTTCCAGGACAGTGTGAATGTCGCGCCGGCGCACCACAATGATGCGTTTTACGGGGGAGGCGTTCGCACGTAAACTAGGCGCCCTGTTTCCACCCCTGTACCCGGACTGATTCATGCGCACCAGCAACTTCCTCCTAGCGACCCAGAAAGAAACGCCGGCAGATGCCGAGGTGATCAGCCACCAGCTCATGCTGCGCGCGGGCCTCATCCGGAAGCTGGCTTCGGGACTCTACACCTGGCTGCCCCTTGGACTGCGTGTCCTGCGCCGCGTGGAAACCATCGTGCGCGAGGAAATGGATCGCTCGGGTGCACAGGAGGTCAGCATGCCTGTGGTTCAGCCGGCAGAGCTGTGGCAGGAATCGGGGCGCTGGGAGCAGTATGGACCGGAACTGCTGCGCATACAGGACCGCCACCAGCGTGATTTCTGCCTGGGGCCAACCCATGAGGAGGTGATTACCGACCTGGTGCGCAATGAAGTGAAGAGCTACAAACAATTGCCGATCAACCTGTACCAGATCCAGACCAAGGTACGCGATGAAATCCGGCCGCGCTTCGGCATCATGCGCTCGCGGGAATTCCTGATGAAAGATGCCTATTCGTTTCACATCGACCAGGCCTCCCTCGAAGAGACCTACGAGCTGATGCATCGCACCTACTCCAACATCTTCACCCGGCTCGGGCTCGAGTTCCGCCCGGTCATCGCCGATACCGGCAGCATTGGTGGCAGCGGTTCCCACGAGTTCCACGTGCTGGCCAACTCCGGCGAGGATGCCATCGCCTTCAGTGACAGCAGCGACTACGCCGCCAACATCGAGATGGCTGAGGCACTGGCCCCGTCGGGCGAGCGGCCCGCCCCGGCAGCAGAACTGGCGGAAGTGGCAACGCCGGGCGTGAAGTCCATCGAGGAACTGGCAAACTTCCTCGGCGTAAACCCGGCCAGTACTGTCAAAACCCTGGTGGTGGCGGCAGACAACGACAGCGGCCTGGTTGCCCTGGTACTGCGGGGAGACCACCAGCTCAACGCGATCAAGGCGGAGAAGCTGGAGGGGATCGCCTCCCCCTTGCAGATGGCCGACGAAGAGACAGTCCGCAGGGCCTGCGGCGCAGGATTCGGCTCGCTGGGGCCGGTTGGGATCGCCATCCCGGTGATCGTCGATCGCGCCGCTGCCCACCTGGCCGATTTCACCTGCGGCGCCAACCGCGAGGAGACGCACCTGACCGGCGCTAACTGGGACCGTGACTGCCCGCTGCCACGGGTCGAGGACCTGCGCGAGGTCATCGAAGGAGATCCCTCTCCCGACGGCACTGGCCGTCTGCAGATCAAGCGCGGTATCGAAGTCGGCCACATCTTCCAGCTCGGCACCAAATACAGCGAAGCCATGGAGGCCCGGGTGCTGGACGAAAACGGCAAGAACATCACGGTCACCATGGGCTGCTATGGCATCGGTGTCAGTCGCATCGTAGCGGCCGCCATCGAACAGAACCACGACGACAGGGGTATTATCTGGCCTGCCAGCATGGCGCCCTTCGAACTGGCCATCCTCCCGCTCAACATGCAGAAGTCGGAGGCAGTGGCCAGCTGTGCCGAAGATCTCTATCAACGCCTGCAGGAAGCAGGCCTCGACGTGCTCATGGATGATCGCAACGAGCGCCCGGGCGTCAAGTTCGCCGACATGGAGCTGATCGGCATTCCCCACCGCATCGTGATCGGCGACCGGGCGCTGGCCGAAGGCAATATCGAATACAAGGGACGGCGTGATGACGACTCCCGCCTGGTACCAATGGGCGATATCGTCGAGTTTCTGAGGGAACAGTTGCGACCCTGAGCGCGGGCATGCCTACCTACCTCTCGTCCAGGCTTATCCTCAATGCAACAGCCTTTTTCCTGGCCCTGCTGTTCAGTCCGGGCACCCTGCCACAACCGGCGGACGAGACCGAACGCGCAGAGCTGCGCCAGTTTCTGGAGCAGACCATCGACGGTGCGGACAGCTTCGAGGACCGCTTTGACGCGGAAGTATGGCTGGTGGACATGTCAGCAAGGCTGAGCCGCTTCGTGTCGGACCCGGAGGCGCGACTGGAACTTCTGCGCCAGATCCACGCAAGCGCCCTCCGCGCCAATCTGCCACCGGAACTGGTGCTGTCGGTGATCGAGGTCGAGAGTCACTTCAACCGTTTTGCCATTTCCCGGGTCGGTGCCCAGGGAATGATGCAGGTCATGCCGTTCTGGAAGGACGAGATAGGCCGACCGGATGACAATCTCACCCTCAACAGGACCAACTTCGAATATGGCTGCCGCATCCTCCAGTTCTACCTGCAGCGGGAGAAAGGTCACCTCCACCGGGCCCTGGCAGCCTACAACGGCAGCTCCGGAAGCCGCGTCTACAGCGACAAGGTTTACCTCGCCTGGAAATCCCGCTGGCGGACCGAACCGCTGCCCTGGTGATTGTTGAACTGGCCGCGCCGGGGCACAGGCGCCTTAATCAGCGGTACGATCCCGGCGACAGGCCGGTCCACTTCTTGAAGGAGCGATGAAAAGCGCTGGGATCGGAGAACCCGACCTGCTCGGCGACCTCACTGACAGTCCTGCCCTCGCGGCTCAGGAGCGAGATGGCGACGTCGCGACGCGCATTGTCCTTGATGCGCTGATAGGAGGTGCCCTCCTTCTCCAGGCGGCGGCGCAGGGTGCGGGCGGACATATTCAGTAACCGGGTAAGCTCCTCGAAGCTGGGCATCTCCCGGCGGAAGTCGCCCCCCAGAATTTCGCGGATGCGGTGGGTGATGCTCCGGGTGGCCGCCTGGGGCTCGATGACCAGGTAGTAGGGAGCCAGCTTGAGAAACTCCTCGAGTTCCGCCTCCTCCCTCACCAGCTCGGCATCCAGGTGCCTGGCACTGAAGGTAACCGA
>JAHEEV010000201.1 GCA_024640505.1 Halieaceae bacterium | reverse complement strand
CCGGGCAAACTGTCCCAGCTGGCGCAGATCGTTACCAGCCCGCTATGGGCGGTGGATGTGGGTCTGCGGGGCAAGCCGCATAATTTCGGCAACCTGCGGGAGGTGGTACCGGACCCGGATGACCTTGACGCCTACAAGGCGTTTATCGATGCCCAGTTCGACCCGACGGTCACCTGGGAGGATATCGGCTGGCTGCGCTCCGTGTGGGAAGGAAAAATTCTTATCAAGGGGGTACTGGAGCCGGATGATGCCCTGGCCGCGATCGACCAGGGGGCCGACGGGGTCATTGTCTCCAATCACGGTGGCCGCCAGCTCGACGGGGTTGCCTCCAGCATCAGCAAGCTGGCGGGGGTCGCCGAGGCGGTAGGGGATCGCACGGAGGTCTACCTGGACGGGGGTGTGCGCAGCGGCATCGATGTGGTCAAGGCCATTGCGCTGGGTGCACGAGGCGTATTGATCGGCAGGCCCTGGGTCTATGCCATCGCCGGCGGTGGCGAGGCCGGGCTGGTCGATCTGCTGGACGTGTTCCGGCGGGAGATCGCCACAGCCATGGCGCTCATGGGTGTGAACAGCATCGATGAGATTACCCCCGACCTGATCGAAATCACCTGACCCGCCGGAGAACCATCATGGACAAAAAACAACCTGCCATCGTGCTGGCCAGAGCACTGCCCGAGATGTTCACCGCCGCGCTGGAGCAGGTGGGAGAGGTCCGGGTCGCGGGCAAGCATCCGGACGATACGGTATTCGAGGGCGCCTCGGTCTACCTGGCCACAGGGATAGACCCGGTGCCGGCGGAGCTGATACAGCGCTTTCCCGAGGGACTGGGCCTCATCGCCAATATCGCCACCGGTACCGACAACATCGACCTGGAAGCCGCCGCCGCCCGGGGGTTCGCGGTGAGCAATACGCCGGTGGTCGCCGGGGACACCGCCGACCTGACCATGACCCTGATACTGGCCGCCTGCCGCCAGACGAGTTTCTGCGAGCGGGCCCTGCGGGATGGCGACTGGAGCGCCGGGTTCAATCGCCTGGGAACACGGGTGCACGGCAAGACCCTGGGCATCGTCGGCCTGGGGGAGATCGGCCAGGCGGTGGCCCGCCGGGCCGCCGCCTTCGACATGCCCATTATCTATCACGGCCCCAACCGCAAGGTCGCCGCCGAGCAGGAACTGGGCGTGGAGTACCGGGCCACCCTGCCGGAGTTGCTGGGGGCTGCGGATATCGTCAGCCTCAACTGCCCGCTCACTCCCGCAAGCCGCCACCTGATCAATACAGACACGCTGCAGCAGATGAAGCCGGGGGCCATCCTGGTCAATACCGGGCGGGGGCCCCTGGTCGACGAACAGGCCCTGGTAGCCGCACTGGCCAGCGGCCACCTGGGCGGTGCGGGTCTCGACGTCTACGAATTCGAGCCCCAGGTGACGCCAGAGCTGCTGGCCTTCGACAATGTGACGCTGCTGCCCCATATCGGCGGTGCCACCACGGAATGCCGCACGGACATGGCCATGCGGGCTTTCGCCAACATCCAGAGCTACCTCAGCACGGGTAAACCCATAGACAACTGCGTCTAGCGCAACACCATGCAATAAAGGCTAAATCAGATGACGGACCCGAAACGCAGCGACATCATCTCCGCCAGCGCCAGCCCCCTGATGAACATGTTCCGCAAGGGCCTGCTGCACGGCGCCGGCTACAGCACCGACCGCATCAGCAAGCGACCGCTGATCGCCATGGCCCACGACGGCGGGTATCGCCATTCTGCACGGCAACCTGGTTACCGATGGCCGCTTCTCTGGCGCGCCGCCACGAGGGCTGGCAGCCCCTGGAAAAGGAGGTTCCCACGGGCTATATGCGCCGCTACCGGAAGCATGTGCGACCCGCCTGTGAAGGCGCCATACTGGACTAGAGTTAGTCGAAGGAGTTTGACATGGACATTCTTGAATCAATTGCAGCGATCGTGGGGCCCGGAGGCCTCCTGCAGGGAGACGATGTCAGCGCCCGTCCCAACCTGAGCTGGGGACAGGGAAGCTGCCCGGCGAAGGCCATCGTGCGCCCGGCCAGCACCGGGGAACTCTCACAGATCATGCGAGCGTGCCACGAGCAGGGCCAGACCGTAGTCACCCACGGGGGACTGACAGGCCTGGTCAACGGCATCACCTGCGCCCCGGGGGATCTCGTCGTATCACTGGAACGCATGCACGCCATCGAGCACATCGACGAGGCAGCCGGCACCATGGCCGTGCAGGCCGGTGCCGTGCTGCAGACTGTGCAGGAGGCGGCAGCAGACGCGGGCTGGCTGTTCGCCGTGGATTTCGGCGCACGCGGCAGTGCGAATATCGGCGGCATGATCGCCACGAACGCCGGCGGCAACAGCGTGGTGCGCTACGGCATGATGCGCGAGCAGGTGCTGGGGCTGGAGGCGGTACTGGCCGACGGTACCGTGATTTCCTCCATGAACGAAATGCTCAAGAACAATTCGGGCTACGACCTGAAACAGCTGTTCATCGGCTCCGAGGGGACCCTGGGCATCGTTACGCGGGCGGTCCTGCGCCTGCGGCCCGCCCCGAGGACCGTGCAGACGGCTTTCGTGGCACTGGCCAATTTCGAGGATGTGGCCGGCCTGCTGCGCCGGCTGGGTACCGATTTCGAGGGCAAGCTCAGCGCCTTCGAGGTTATGTGGCGCAACCACTATCACTACATGGTGGAAGAGACCGGCAAACACCAGGCCTTCCTGCCCACGGATTATCCCTATTATGTCCTGCTCGAGTCCGAGGGGGCCGACCCGGAGCGGGAGGAGGAGCAGTTCATGGGTGTGCTGGGGAGCCTGATGGAAGAGGGGCATGTCGCTGACGCGGTCATCGCCCAGTCCGGGCAGCAGGCCGCACAGCTGTGGGAAATGCGCGACGACGTGGAGACCCTGATGCACACCATGAGTCCCGCCGCGGTGTTCGATATCAGCCTGCCCATCCGGGAGATGGAGTCCTACGTGATCGACGTAGAGGAGACGCTCAGGCAGCAGTTTCCGGAAGCCCGGCTGATCTCATTCGGCCACCTGGGAGACGGCAACATCCACCTCGGGGTGGGACCGGCCCATGACAAGCACGCGGTGGAGACCATCGTCTACGAACGGCTTGGCAAGGTCAACGGCGCCATCTCGGCCGAGCACGGCATCGGCCTGGAGAAGCGCGAGTTTCTGCCCCATTCACGCAGCGACGCCGAGATCGAGCTCATGCGCACCCTCAAGCGGGCACTGGATCCGAAAAACCTCCTGAATCCCGGCAAGATCTTCTGACTGCCGGGCCGGGGATCTCACATACCGTCGTCGTAGACGGCGGCGATCTGCTCCATCCCCATGAGGTCTTCATACTTGTCGTTGAGGGAGGGGACGTCCAGGATGTAGATCTTGCCGTAACGCAACGCGATAACCCCCTCCCCCTCGAGCGCCTTCAACTCCTTGCTGATACTCTGGCGTGACGCACCCAGCATTTTCCCCAGTTCCTCGTGGGAGGTCCCGATGTACAAGGCGTCGTGCTGGTCGCGGAAACCGTGACTGCAGGAGAGCCGGTGCAGGGCGCGCGCCAGGCGCTGGTGCAGGTTGAGACTGCTTGCCTCCTCACTCAGGGCATAGAGCAGACGCACCCGCCGGCAGAGCATGAGGTTCAGCTGCTGGCTGATTTCAGGGTATTTCCGATACAGTTCGTTGAAGTGTGCGGCGGGCAATACCCGCAGTGTCGCCGGCTCGATGGCTATCGCGTGACTTATCCGCGGCAGGCCGTCGATCAGGCCCATCTCCCCGAAACAATCCCCCGCACGGAATGAACCGGTTACTACCTCCTTACCATCCGCGGTGTAGTTGCACATTTTCACCGCACCCTCGATCAGCTGGTACATTTCCGCAGCGGGGTCACCCTGGCGATAGATCGCCTGGTCCTTGTCCACCGCGCGCACGCTGCTGAGGCGTTCCAGCTCTTCCCGGACCGGCGTCGGCAGACCAGCGATAAAGTCATGAAAATGCGGAATCTGCTTCAAGGGGTCAGACTCCGATATCTGCGTGGCGTGCACTGCGACGTTGACATGCTCTTCATGGATCCCCTTCCCCGCGCTCATCTGCTCAGGCTTGATACCATAATTGTAAAGTAGGTGACAGTAGTCAACGTGCGGCCATGGCATCTTATGAGCGCCATGAGTAGAATCAGTCGGCCCGTCCGGCGAGCGGGACCCACAATCACAGGAAGCAACCACATGACCCTCAAGAACGTAGCGCTGGACGACAAGTACACCCTGGATTCGGGCAAGCTTTACATGACCGGCAACCAGGCCCTGGTGCGGCTTCCACTCATCCAGAAGCAGCGCGACATCGCCGCCGGCCTGCACACGGCGGGCTACATTTCCGGCTATCGCGGCTCCCCCATCGGCACCTATGACCTGGAACTGGGCCGTGCCAAGCAACACCTGCAGGAGAACGACATCGTTTTCCAGCCCGGCATCAACGAGGACCTCGCAGCAACGGCCGTGTGGGGCACCCAGCAGCTGGAGGTGGAAGACGACAA